>VXZK01000171.1:0-5891 GCA_009845545.1 Candidatus Poribacteria bacterium | reverse complement strand
ACGCTACAATTTACAGAATAAAAATAGAATGGAGGAAATATACATGTGTCAACACAACGCCTTCAAAACCAACATGAAAACACGCTTCCTGCCTTTTATGCTTATATTCACCTGTTTGATCTTTTCTTCGTGTGCGGACAATCCATTGCAACCCGTCAGTAGCGAGGAGGAACAACGGGTAAAAGCGGAACTGAATGATCGTTCATTCCGCCAATTTGACCCTTCTAAAGATGCCGACAAGCGAAAAGGCGTTATCCTCGATTTCTTTAACGGTGTCAGTCTCTGGGCACAGTATGCCGAAGGTATGTATGCGCTTAACGAGTGGGAGATATTATCGGACGATTATCGTATTGAGAAGGCGGGTTCGGAATACAGGATTTATTTTCAGGCACCCCGTTCCCAACAAATACCCCCACACCATGCGACGATTGCATCGAAACCACAGGCATCTCAATCTCGATCCAGAACCTTTTTGATAGCAAGAAAATAAGATTCAGATTGAATATCAACAACGACAACTTTCCGAGACCGTTCCCCATATTTGAATCGTGGACGAAGTTTAATGAGGATGAGTATTTTGAGTAGTGACATTTAGTTCACCGACTTGTAGGAGCGAGCTGGGCTCGCGATTTTCTGCTCAAACGGGATATTGGAACGCTGAGCCTTGATATGAAAGCGAAATAACACTTGATCCTAAGTGCCATTCAGGCTAAAATAAGCGATGGGGGATAAACAGCTATGTTCCAAAAGGGATTATCATCCGCCGTTTTTTTGTGCGTTGTTTTTGTGAACACTGCGTGGAATGCTGCAGCACAAGCACCTCAAGAACTCTATGCCGACGGCATGCAAGCGGTACGTCAAGGAAAATACCAACAAGCACTTCAAAATCTTCAGCGTGCGGTTGCTTTACAGCCAGCGTACGCCAAAGCGCACGCTGCCATGGGCACAATTTATCTCCAACTCGGAGATTTTCCTGAGTCTGAAAAGGCACTCACACTTGCACTAAATATAGATCCGAATCTCATACAGGCTGAAGCGAACCTCGCTGTCCTCTACACGAAAACGGAACATCTTGACGATGCTATCCGCGTCTACCAGAACCTTATTCGGAGACAACCTGAATCCCTCCAGGTCCGACTCGGCATTGCATCCGCCTATCAACAAGCCGAGCGGTTTCCGGAAGCGATAGAGGCATACCTCGAAAGCCTAAAACAGTCTCCAAACCTCGCCGCCGCGATGACGAACCTTGCCTCCTGTTATGAAGCCGTTGAAGACGATGAACAGGCGGTCCGCTATTATAAGGCTGCTTTAGCCGTTGAACCGAACCTCCCGATGGCGAATGGCAACTTGGGTGCAATCTACCAAGAACAGGGTGAATTGGATAGGGCACTTCCGCTTTTGGAAACGGCTATCCGCCAAAACCCACAGTTCACTGCCGCACGTTATCGACTCGGTTTAGTCCTCACAAAAAAACGCGAGTTTCAACGTGCCGCTGCGGAATACCAACGCGTTATCGCACAAAAACGCGATCATGTCGGGGCGTACTATAATCTCGCGCAGGCACTGTTCCGACTCAAGAAGCCGGAAGAGGGAAAACGCGCCATGGAGGCTTACCATCGCCTCAATGAGATCGCACAGGAAATTGATACCCGTGAACGTGCAACCCTTATGGTTGGCGTGGCACTCAGCGAGGACGGTGCCGCTGAAAACGGTATGGGCACCGCCTTTGGCGATTGGAACAACGACGGGTGGTTTGACCTCACCGTTACGAACTATGCGCAACAGACGAACACCCTCTACCATAACAATGCTGATGGTTTCTTTACAGACGCAACAGCCACGACAAAGACTGCGCAGCTGACCTATCCTTACCTCGATTGGGCAACCGTCTTTATTGATTACGACAACGATGGCTACCAAGACCTCTTCGTTGCTAACGGACATCTCCACGAGAATCTCGCCGAACTTGGGCAGCAAGGCACGTATGGACAACGCAATTTACTTTTCCGAAATAACTATAACGGCACCTTTACCGAAATCTCAGAAACCCTCGGGCACGGTATGAAGTTAGAAGACGTAAGCCGCGGTGCGACCTCTGCAGACTACGATTCGGATGGCGACATTGATATTGTGGTAACGAATTCAAACACTGCGCCGCGTCTCTTGCGCAACGATGGGGGTAACCAAAAAAACTATTTGCAGATCCGATTGATCGCAACGAAGGGCACTACAGATGCGATTGGGTCACGCGTTAAGATAACAACCGGAGAACTCACACAGACGCGTGAGGTGAGGAGTGGCGACGGCTATCTCTCACAACGTGATCTCATGCTCCATTTCGGGGTTGCGGATTATGCACAGATAGATAGCATTGAGATTCAGTGGCAGAGTGAGGCAAAGCAACTGATCAAATCCGTGCCTGCAAATCAGGTGCTGTCTCTTAAGGAAAATAGAGATGAATAACGTGGAGAATGTAGTTGAACGCCACTATTGGAAGGCAGTCACTTTCCTTGTGATACTGATTTTAGCGGGGGCAGGCTTTTGGGGGTTGCGGCGGTTCGCACCGACGATGTTTCTCGGAAAACCCGATCTGATTGCTGTACCTAATGACGAACACCCACAAAATCGAACAACGGAGCATAGGATACCGAACAAACCGGAACTTCTTAACATCAATACCGCTACTGTTGAGGAACTCCAAACGCTCCCGAATATCGGCGAGGCGACAGCACAACGGATTATTGATTATCGGACACAGCACGGCAACTTTGCCAGCGTAGATGCCCTCCAGAACGTCAAAGGGATCGGGACGAAGACGGTAGAAAAACTCCGACCTTTTGTTGATGCCAAGTAACTAAATATCTATCCTACCGGTCTCTGTAAAAATGTGTTTAACGGGTACATCCCATACCTGCGGGAACGTATTCTCTACAACTTGTATCTGATACGCCAGACCGATCGGGATGGCATGTGGGCAGCTCGCGAGAAACCGATCATAGAAACCTTTACCGTATCCGAGGCGATACCCTTTACAATCGAAGGCGATACCGGGGACGACGATGAGTTGCAACTGCGAGATCGGGAAAATCGGGCATGCCGTATTTGGTTCCAACATACCGTAGCGATGCCGTACCAACGCTGTTTCTGCTTCTTGGATACGCCGCGGTATGAGTCGGTTCTGATCCGTATCTACAACAGGCGCGCAGATATGTTTTCCCGCGTGGTGCAGCCTTTTAAGGAGGGTGTCTGTTTCGACCTCGCTCCGCATACTGAGATAGAGCATCACAGCGTCAAAACTCTCGCTTTGTATCCAACGCATGACCGAATCTACAATTTGCCGGCTGAACACAGCACGGACTTCTGGTACGAGTCCCTCACGCTGGCGGAGCGTTTCAGCGCGGACGCGTTCACGTTCCATTATTTTCTTCCCTTATAGATGCGCCTGTGGGAGGGGTTTGTAACCCCGATCCCGTTTCTACTTTTGATACCGGACTTTGCCAGCGACTTCTACCGTATCAACAATCGCCATGATCACGGCATCAACCGGTTTGTTCGATGTGACTTGGGTTTGCCGCGCAGAACTCCCCGTTGCGACGAGGACAATCTCGCCGATGCCCGCACCAACCGCATCCACAGCGACTGTATATTTCCGGTCGACTTCTCCATTCAGATCCACATCTTGGACAACCATCAACTTGCTTCCGATAAGTTTCTCATCTTTCTGCGTCGCGACGATTGTTCCAGTAACTTTTCCAAGGATCATTGAGTTAAACCTTTCTTATGAGTGAGTTAAAAATAGTTCACTTTGCACTATTTCTATCTCTAAAATTATACACGCTCTAAAATTATACACGAAACCCGCTGAGAATTCAAGCGACAATCCACAAAATGATCTCCTGAATACTGGTTTTTGGATATGCTTTTATCTATGTGCCCCAGTAAAGTGCATCCAAAAATGTGTATAAACCAGAACCGTTCAGTTCCCCTATGGTTTTGATTTGCTGCGGAAGATTTCTGCGTTACGCTTGCTGACTGCTGACGACTGACGGCTGAATGCCTCAAGCCAGATTGACAAGTGACCGATAATGTGCTAAACTATCCATAACTTGTAGTCGTTACGATTTTTGGTAAAACGGAGGAAACCTTGAACCGAGATCACGCGGATGCCATCATTATCGGCGGCGGTATTATCGGGTGTGCCATCGCTTACAATCTTGCCAAGCGAGACATAAAACCGATATTGATCGACAAAGCATCCACCGTCGGCACAGAAGCCTCTTGGGCAGGTGCGGGGATTTTAACCTCACACGCCTCAACGCATGAGCCGTATCCAACGCTGTGTCGTGCGAGCCTTGAACGCTATCCGGCGTTAGCAGAAGAACTCCGGGCGGAAACCCAGATAGATATTGAGTTTATTCAGTCTGGTACACTGTCTGTATTTTTCAACCAAGCCGAAGCCGCCGGGTTAATTGGACTCGCAGACCGACGCGTGAAACGCGGCTTTTCAGCGGAACTCTTGACCCCCGAACAAGCATGGCAGTTAGAGCCAGCACTCTCAAAGTCTATCGTTGGCGCGGTGCTGTTTCCTGAGGACGCACAGGTACGCAACCCAAAGATGGTGACAGCACTCGCAAAGGGTGCTGCGAAACTCGGCGCGAAATTCCGATTAGGCAACCCTGTTACGAACTTTGTCAAAGAAGGCGGACGGGTCATTGGTGTTGTTGTGAATGGTGAGACCTTATACGCCGATACCTGCGTGATTGCTGCTGGATGCTGGGCGGGGACATTGATGACTCAACTTGGCGTTCCGATCCAAATTGAACCTGTGAAGGGCCAGATTGTCCTCGTTGAAACGATGCCACCACTTTTTCGCCATGTTGTTGATGGACTCGGCATCTATATCGTGCCGAGGGCGGATGGCAAAGTTCTACTCGGTGCGACGGTAGAATTTGTCGGCTATGACAAAACTGCAACAGTGGATGGTGCAAAACAGATGATTGATGCTGGCATTGCCATCGCACCTCAACTTGCAGATAGCACTTTCGTGCAAACGTGGGCGGGTTTACGTCCTTATGCCAAGAAGGGGCCTCTACTCGGTTATCTACCTGGATATGACAATGTTGTCTTAGCATCGGGACATTTCAAAAATGGCATTCTTCTCGCGCCGATTACAGGGCAACTTATCGCTGAATTGCTCACAACCGGGCAGCCTTCACTGCCATTGGAGCCGTTTCAGCCAGAAGTGGTGTAAGGAAAATACCGCGCCCTCTTCAAAAACTTGGGGAAAAATTGGGGTTAAAACTGCAAAAGTCTATTTTTTTTCAATTTTAAATGAATTGTTTCAAAATTTTTGGATTAGACTATTAAGAGTTTTTTTATGATTAGAAAAAGGGGTGCCGAATATTACCCCTGTCTGATGAGTAACCTAATAGGAGGGTTATAGTAATGTATCAAAGTGTTTTGTGTTTAACAACGGCAACGCCTCACACTTGGGGTGTTGGCAAGAGTATATGGAATAGCGGTAGTAGAAGCAATGATAGAGATTGCGCTTTAGGAGAGCGCACTTCAAGGAAGGCACGGGCATCTAAAACTGCCGACGTGCACCGTTGTTGGACTACGACTCGATTATGGAGAAGGCACCGGCCAAGGAGCGAACAAGCAGGCATCCTCCACTACCTTGGAATGGAAGGAGGGTCACGCGCCTTCGCTTGAGACGCTCCTCATTTGAGGAGACAAGCATGATACACACTGACGAGCAGTTGATGCTCTCTGTCAAGGATGGAAACAGAGACGCATTCCGAATTTTAACCGATCGACATTATACAAACACTTTAAACTTTATAGTAGAATCAATAATTAGTTATACATTTTTATGATTTGATCGATAGAAA
>VXZK01000139.1 GCA_009845545.1 Candidatus Poribacteria bacterium | reverse complement strand
AGATGGTAAAGTGTTTTATAGTAGATGAATTCGGGGTCTTTGTCCTGATAAGCATCTTTGAGGGTTTGTAACACCTGTGCTTTTACATCTGCTACCTGCTCCGACTCCCAGAGGTTATCAAACCACGTTTTAAGGTCGGCACAGTCGCTTTTACTGTCAACTTCAAGGTTAAGTTCAATGTTGCTTGTGGTTTCGCTTAACCCCAAACCACGCACGGTAAAGTTTGAACTGCCGATGATTGCATCTTCGCTATTACCGTTCTCAATATAATACATTTTGCCGTGCAGGAAATTTGATTTACGGACTGAACGGATTTCAACCTTTTCTTCAATCCATTCGGCGCAGGCTCTGGCAACCTCTTTTTGGGGAAGATAGTTTTGGAGTTTTAGCCCTGATTCGGTGAGTTGGAACGCCTTGCTTTCGGTTTTGTCGGGATCAATGTTGATGAAACTCGGTTCACCGAACAAAAAACGGAGTCCCTTGATGCTTGTCAATTTAGCTTTGAGTTTGTCAAATGCATAAATGGTGAAATAGGCGGAGACAATGGAGAGAGCGGAACCGTCTTGGATTTTATCTCGCAGAAAATCGGCGACGGTATCGTACATACTGTTGTCTCGGATACGGGAGGTTTTTGACATTGTGTTCTTTTTCCGAAAGCTCCTATAAATATACTATCATTTGAGGGGCGCTCCTACAATGCTCCCTTTTATGATACCAAGTCTGTTCAAAATTTGCAAGCATAAAAACCCGAAATGTGCTATACTATTTGCAGACTGTAATTAAAATAATAGGAGCAAAAAATGACAAAATGGATAATAGGCTTGGCAACAGTCTTCTGTTTAGGGGTTGCTGCCTACGGCGATACAAAAGAACTTACATTGGACGATATTTTCCCAACCGATCGGGTTATAGATGTGCAGATCACCGTTTCCCAACGGGATTGGGACACAATTCGGTATCAATCACGGGATTTTGTAAGTGCACTGAATGAGAAACGGCAGTTCGGTCCGCTGGATCATCCCTATACCTACGTCGAAGCAAGTGTGAGTATTGACGGTGTGGTTTTCCCAAAAGTCGGGATTCGGAAAAAAGGGTTCATCGGTTCGCAAAGCCATACCCGTCCCTCCCTGAAAATTAGATTAAATCACATCGACAAAGCGGGCGGAATTGAAGGGCTGACGAACCTGACACTTAATAACAACAAACAAGATACAAGCCAAGTGAGTCAATTTGTGGGGTATGCGTTGTTCAACGCGATCGGTTCTCCCGCACCGCGAGGCGCGTATGCGAAGGTAACGGTGAACGGCAAAAGCTTAGGTATATATTCCCATGTGGAAACCTTCCGCAAACCGCTTTTGAAACGCGCCTTCGGAAATGACGACGGGCCACTCTATGAAGGCACTGTCGTCGATTTTAACGAGGAATGGGAGAACAGTTTTGAACATAAAAGAGGCGATGATGCACTCGGCAGAGAAAAGATCATCGCTTTAATCAATGTTCTCGCAGATAACCAAGTAACGGAAGCTGCCATCGGTGAACTCGTTGATTTAGATAGTTTTTACCAGTTTTGGGCAATAGAAAGTCTACTCGGTTTCTGGGATGGCTATTCTGGAAACAATAACAATTACTTCATTTACCTTAATCCTGATACAGACAAGTTCCACTTTTTACCGTGGGGAGCGGATGCGCTGTTTACAAATTTCAAGATGGACTTCCGGAGAAATACACAAGGACCGATTTCCGTCAAGACGCAAGGGTTGATTGCATACAGATTATATCAACTTGAGGCCGGACGTGAGCGGTACGCGAAAACAATGATGGAACTCCTTAAAAACCACTGGAACGAAGTAGAACTGCTTGCCGAACTGGACAGGGTCGCTGCAATGATTCAGCCTTACCTCTTACCCGAACAACGTGAATTTCAACAAGAAGAATGGGGCGGAAGAGGCGAAAAACAGACCTTTGAGAACCAACTCGCGGGCGTTCGGGATTTCATCCGTACCCGTAAAAACGACATACTGCAGGAAATTGGCGAGGGGATGCCTGTCTGGCGTAGAAAACCGCGTCCCCCCATTGTTATGGGACCTGAAGGGTTTGACATGAAAAAATTCATTCAATTGCCCGAGGAGGGGCTGTGGCATGCCGCGCGCACCGGTGATCTCCGAGCGATGAAACGCTACATCTCAGAAGGTGCCGATGTCAACGCTCCAGACGAGAGTATGAACATATCCCCTTTGGCATGGAGTGCATCTCACGGACAAACCGAAGCGACTCGCCTTCTTATCGAAAATGGTGCTGATGTTAATAGAAAAGACGATGACGGCAGTACACCCTTGCATAGTGCCGCAGTTTTCGGTAGAGCAGAGGTCGCGAAACTTCTTGTCGAGAACGGGGCAAACCCGCAGGTACGCAACGGCGATGGCGCAACACCCGCGGATGCCTTGCGTCTCGATTGGAGAACTACCGGTTTTATTGGCGGTATGATAGGCGTAGAGGTCGAGAGGGAAAATATCGCCACCATGCAAAGCGGTAGGAACGAAATTGCGAAACTTTTTGGAGTCAAAGAATTTGATAGTAAGGACATAGCCTCCCCCAATGATCTACCGGGCGCAGTGTTCACTGGAGATATCGCAGCGGTTAAACGGGCTTTAACAGATGGTGCGGATCCCAATGCGCAGGACCCGCAATCCGGAAGCACAATGCTGTCTATTGCTGCACTAATGGGACACACAGAAGTTGTAGCACTCCTCCTTGAACGCGGCGCAGATGTCAATGCGAAAAGTCGGGACGGTGGTACGGCACTGCATGCGGCAGCTTTCCTCGGACGTGCCGAGACAGTGAAGCTCCTTCTTGAGAAAGGCGCAGATACCACACTCCGAAATAATATGGGGAGCATAGCAATTGATGGTGCAAAGTTAGACTGGACATTTACCAAAGGCATAATCGCTATGCTGCAAATTCAAGTAGATGAGGCTGAAGTCAAAGCAGGCAGAACCGAAGTTATAAAACTCATCTCTCGCCACAGTCGGAAATAGACACCAGACGGAGGTGGAACAGATGCATAATTCGCAGAATAACCCTGAATCTATTCAAGGCAACACAACACACGGAATCCGGATAACGCCGGAAGAGTTTCTTGAAAACGATTTCGAGGGCTATGAATATGTAAAAGGAGAATTAGTCTTAATGCCACCCCCGTCAATGGAACATGGTGAAATAAGTATCAATGTCATTCGCTATTTAGACTTACATATCTATACGCATCAGTTGGGACGCTTGTATACTGCTGAAACAACGTTTCAATTGGAAGATCGGATGGTGAAGCCGGATGTCGCGTTTGTCTCAACTGACCGACTGCCGGAAAACAGACGTAAGGGGTCGCCTGTACCCCCGGACCTCGCCGTAGAAATAGTCTCACCGTCAGACAAACACTACGATGTCACTGAAAAAGCGTTCGCCTATCTGAAATCCGGAACACGCCTCGTCTGGGTTATCGAACCCGTTGCAAAAACAGTAATGGTCTATCGCTCTGAAACAGATTTCACGCTGCTGACTTGTGAAGACACGCTGACAGGTGAGGATGTGGTCGAAGGATTTACGTGTTCAGTCGCACAGTTGTTTGAATAAAAGGTCGCGATCAGAAGGAAGAAACGGAGACACTGCATAATGGCAAAACAGATTAACTACACTGACATCTTAGAAACCGGCGATAGCGAGATTTATGATATTCAGACGCATGCCGCCGGTCCCGAAGGCAGTCTGCCGCTCACAGCGGAGATGCTCCTCAATCGACCGAGTGGGGACGTATTTGGCTTGACCCACAACGCTGCTATGGGCTGGGCGCCGACGGAGCTGCGACGCGAGGAATTCCTGATTCTCAGCACACAAGGCGGTATCCGCGCCCCTGATGGCAGCCCGATTGCCCTTGGCTATCACACAGGACACTGGGAGGTCGGACTTCTCATGCAGGCGGTCGCCCACGAATTGAAAAAACTCGCGGCGATCCCGTTTGCAGGTTACTGTTCTGATCCGTGCGATGGACGCACGCAAGGCACCGTCGGGATGATGGACAGTCTCGCCTATCGCAACGATGCAGCACAGATCTTCCGCCGACTCATCCGTTCCCTACCGACACGGAAAGGGGTCGTCGGTGTTGCCACCTGCGATAAAGGCTTGCCCGCGATGATGATGGCACTCGCCTCAATGCGGGAACTCCCGGCTGTACTCGTTCCAGGGGGCGTGACATTGCCCCCCACGACAGGCGAAGATGCTGGGAAAATCCAGACGATCGGTGCCCGTTTCGCACACGGTGAAATTAGCCTGCAAGACGCAGCGGATATGGGATGCCGTGCCTGCGCAACCCCTGGCGGCGGTTGCCAATTCTTGGGAACTGCCGCGACTTCACAGGTCGTCGGTGAAGCGTTAGGGATGAGCCTGACGCATACGGCATTAGCACCCTCTGGTCAGAATATCTGGTCGGATATGGGACTCCGATCTGCACGGGCTGTCGTGAATTTAGCCGCGAAGAGGTTGACGATGAAGGACATCGTTACACCGGAGGCGATTCGGAACGCCATGGTCGTTCATGCCGCGTTTGGCGGTTCAACGAATCTCTTACTGCATATTCCCGCAATTGCGCATGCAGCAGGACTCCAACGCCCGACAGTGGACGATTGGACTGAAGTGAATCAGAGTGTCCCGCGTCTTGTGGATGTCCTACCCAACGGACCCGTTGGGCATCCAACAGTCCGAGTCTTCCTTGCGGGCGGGGTGCCTGAGGTCATGCTCCATCTGCGTGAATTAGGATGCCTTAACGAAGACGTACACACAGCAACAGGTGAAACCCTCGGTAGCAATCTCGATTGGTGGGCAGCCTCTGAACGGCGTGCGCGCGTCCGAGAAATTCTGGAGGAACGGGATAACGTTCCCGCCGACGCTGTCATTCTAAATCCAGATGCCGCGGCAGCAGCAGGATTGACGAGCACTGTCACATTCCCGCGAGGAAACCTCGCACCAGAGGGATCCGTCATCAAGAGCACCGCTATTGATCCAAGTGTTGTTGATACTGACGGTGTGTATCGGATGACGGGACCAGCACGCGTCTTTGTCCGGGAATCTGATGCCATACAAACACTCAAAGGTCAGGGAGAAGTTAAGATGCAACCGGGGGATATCATGGTCCTGTGCTGCCGCGGGCCGCAAGGGACAGGCATGGAGGAAGTCTACCAGATAACAGCAGCATTGAAACACCTATCATTCGGTAAAGACATCGCCTTGATTACGGATGCTCGGTTTTCTGGTGTCTCAACAGGCGCATGTATTGGACACGTCGGACCGGAGGCACTCGCTGGGGGGCCCATCGGCAAAGTACTTGATGGCGACATAGTTCAGATTGAGATTGATACCCGGCAACTCGTAGGGAGCATTGATTTGGTCGGACACGGCAACGAGCACTTCGGTGCTGCAGCGGGTGAACGCGTGTTAGCGGAACGTCAAGCACGACCCGATCTCTCGCCGGATGAGGCGTTACCAGATGACACACGACTCTGGGCAGCACTGCAATCGGTCGGTGGTGGCACATGGGGCGGCTGTGTTTACGACGTAGACGCTATCCTCAATGCTTTGAAATAGTTTTCAGTTACCAGTGGCCAGTCACCAGTGGCCAGTTAAAGATGTCTCTTATGCAGTAACAGATTATGTTCCTAACACAAGTTCTTAACTGGTGGCTGGAAACTGGTAATACCATTTCTGTTAATAAATGTTTCTTTACGTAGAACAAACTTCCAGTTTGT
>VXZK01000275.1:33586-35101 GCA_009845545.1 Candidatus Poribacteria bacterium | reverse complement strand
GTGAATTAGAATCTGCCCGCGGCAATTCTGAGAAAACAGAAGCGTTATATGAAGCCGCGATTGAAGATTTTACGCAAGTCATCAAGGTAAATCCAGAGGATGATTCAGCCTACAATGATCGGGGATTGATGAAGTTCAGACTTGGCAAATCCGAAGCTGCCCGCGGGAATGCCAAGGAAGCACAGCATTTGTATGAAGCAGCGATTGGGGACTATATACAAGCTATCACGATTGATCCAGAGGGTGCTAATACTTACAACAATCGAGGGCTGGCGAAGTCCGCCTTTGGTAAATTGGAATCCTCCCGCGGCAATTCTGAGAAAACAGAAGCGTTATATGAAGCAGCGATTGGGGACTATATACAAGCCATTGCGATTAATCCCAAATATGCTGAAGCTTACGAGAATCGGGCGACGGTGAAATGTAAACTTGGTGATATTGAATCCGCACGCGGTGATGCAAAAGTAGCGCAAAAATTGTATCATGAAGGCGTTACTGACTATGATAAAGCCATTCAACTGAACAATCCAGAGGGTGTTGGTCTGAAAGCAGCGGACTTGGAATTTAAAGAAATAGGGGATTCTACGGTGCTCGTAATAGGTTGGATTGAAACCTCAGGCAGTTTCTCGGGTGGTAGCGGTTTCTTTGTAGACACAAACAAGATAGTGACCAATATCCATGTTGTTGCCCGCCCGGGGCCCGTTTTCGTCAAACTCAGGGACAAAGAGAAAATCTGTGCAGTTGAGAGAGTCACTGCTTTTGATGCGGAAAATGATCTCGTGGTCCTAAAGATTGCGGGTGAAGGTGCCCCGCTATCTGTCGGCGATAGTGAAGCTATTCAAAGTGGTGAACCTGTTGTTGTTGTCGGATACCCTAACGAAAAATACAGAGTCACCAAAGGAACGATACGTGGTGCTTCCAGTGGTGATGAATGGCTCCGGATGACCCCTTATATTGGTAGTGGCGGTAGTGGTAGCCCTATGCTAAATAGTAGTGGTGAACAAGTCGTAGGGATTAATATTGCTGGAAGTGAGCATTACGGTTACGCTATCCGCTCAAGTGTACTCAAGACATTACTTGCGCAGTCAGAGGTAACAGAACCTTTAACGAAATGGCAGAAGCAAGAATTTATCCGTGCGTATGCCTTATTTGTTCAAGGACAGATGAAATATAATACTAATCACTACCATGAAGCGATAGGCGATTTTGATAAAGCCATAAAAATAAACGCTCGATTTTTTTATGCTTACCACAAACGCGGAGACGCTAAATTTGCCCTTGGCAACCATGAAGCAGCAATAGCCGATTATGATAAAGCCATAAAAATAAAAGGTGGACTTTTTAATCTTTACTTAGATCGCGGATTAGCGAAGTTCAAATTGGGATATAACGAAGCAGCAATAGCCGATTATGATAAAGCCATCGAGATAGATCCAGAACATCCTAATGCCTATAATAATCGAGGCGCAGCAAAGTTTGGTCTTGGCAACCTTGAAGGAGCAATACTTGATTACA
>VXZK01000275.1:0-33576 GCA_009845545.1 Candidatus Poribacteria bacterium | reverse complement strand
CGAGGCGCAGCAAAGTTTGGTCTTGGCAACCTTGAAGGAGCAATACTTGATTACAATAAAGCCATCCAAATCAATCCAGAGTATGCTACTGCCTATAGTAATCGAGGGTGGACGAAGTTCAGACTTGGCGAATCTGAGACTGCCCGTGGAAATCCAGAGGAAGCGGAGCGTTTATATGAAGCAGCGATCGAAGACGCTACGCAAGCTATTGAGATTGAGCCAGAACATCCTGATGCCTATAATAAACGAGGCGCAGCAAAGTTTGGTCTTGGCAACCTTGAAGGAGCAATACTTGATTACAATAAAGCCATCCAGATAGATCCTGAGAATGCCAATGCTTATAGTAATCGAGCAGGGCTGAAGTCCAGACTTGGCGAATCTGAAACCGCTAATGGGAATATTAAGAAAGCACAGCGTTTGTATGAAGCAGCCGTTAGTGACGCTACGCAAGCCATCCAGATTAACCCAGAACATGCGGGTGCTTACAACAATCGCGGGCATGCGAAGGAAGCACTTGGGCAGAAAGAAGCCGCAAAAGTAGATTTTCAAAAAGCTAAGGAACTGGATCCAGATGTCGGACAGTAACGCTGAATAATAAAATTAGAGGTATCCATTATGGCTTTGTATCCAAACGCCCAATGGTACACGAAAAATGGGCGTTTGGCGTAAAGGCGGGTAAAATGGAACGTCTTGCATACGGAAACACCGGACTCGAAATCTCCCCGTTTCTACCCTGAGGTGGGACCTCCCAATAAGGGAACCTTATTCGTTACGACTCTGTGAGGGCATATCGAGCGGATTATCTGCCTCAAATACACGCTGTGCCGCAGCGCGTAGTTTTCCTTGGTCCGCGGCCTGTTCCACCCAATGGGTCGGAATGCCATTTGTCCATTTGGCTGGCTCTGCTTCTGGGTCGGGCGTTCGATACGCCATAAGCAGTCCCCACCGGGTCGGCATCTCTGGCTTCCGATAGCCAACATAATGCGACATGTGATGAACAAACGAAACCATGCTTCCGGGCGGTAGTGAGAGGTGTACGATTTCCAACGGCTTCCCTGTGAAGGCGTGGATTTTGCCTTTCAGCCAGCCCGCTTTCATGGCAGCGTCATCATCAGGGCGTTCCGTGCTCCATTTGTACGGAATCCGACGCAGCACGCCGCCAAAAACGCCGGCGCAATTTGCTCTGGCAAAGGCTGCGGAAACCCCCGCGCCTCAAAGTCAATAGCACGCCACTCCGTATCCATGAGGATCGCATCGTTCATCTGTTGTAACTTCTGTAAGCTGGCTGTCCACTGTTTACGGGCAGTATCCGTTAGTATCCCTTCCCACACCCAATATCCATCTCGCTCAAACACAGTCCGGTCAAACGCTTCAAGTACTTCCAGTTTCAACAGGTTATCCACACGATTTTCCGGGGAGTCGTCGTGTGTCGATAAGGTAGCCATTTACTTCTCCTTTAGAGGATCTCTGTAACCCATTCACCATCGTGTGCTGGATTATAGATTAACCCCTCTTTTATATCAACACAGAGATCTAAATGCTCCAAAACCATGTGTCCCACGAGGACAGGCGACCCCTCAGGCAGATCGGTAATTTGCATCGTCCCTGTTCGTTCCAATATTGTAAATTGGACTTCTGAATAAAGGACGCGGTCAACGATGCCGGTAGCGGTACGTGCCCGCCTCGTTTCAATAGGTGTGAGCCCGAGTTGTTCAATGACTGGTGTCGGTAGGCAAAGACCCGTTGCACCAGTATCAACAAGGGCATCCATGACAATGAGGCTTCGCACATCTTCAGGATCCATAACACCAAGTTTTACAGCAACCAGATCGTATAAATTTTCAAGTTCAATTTGCGTAGTATGTCTCATTCTTTTTAACTCCTATGTTTAATTCAAAAAGCAGCTATTCAAGACGAAAGGCGTAAAGTTTTGCACGGTTCAAAATGAAACGGAGTCGCAACGGTTGTATTGTATCCGCTAACGTAGCCGATTTCCATCGCATCGCGTGTCGGATATTATCACTTGTCAACGGAACGCAGTCATCCATCGAAAATCCGGGTTGAACCTGTCCCTCAGCTGTCAGCACTTCTACTTTGACCTGTCCGTCGCTTGCATCTGCGTTAATTTCAAGCTCACCGTCCGGAATCTGCAGCGGAACGGTTTCAACAACACCACCTTCCGTATCAGCATCAAGCGAAACGAAACCGTCTAATCGCCACTTCGCAAGTCCGATCTCCTTGTGCCTATCCTTCATCTGTGCACCGTGGGTGTGTTCTGTTCCAGTATAGTACCAGTGAATTTCATCGTCGGTAATGATCGGTTCAATAGCGGTTCCCATAATCATACCGGTGTCGAATGTGCCACTTTCGCCGCGCGGAATGATCGGGGTTCGAATTGCGTCGGGGTAGTCCCAATTAAACCCGTCTCGGCTGCAAATGAGTTGCGCGTCAATCGGTCCATCGATAGGGATTTCATGCTCCGCTGCACCCGGTCCCGTTACATAGAGCACCCCAGCGATCCCGATATAGATATTATGATAGAGGAAACCTGACATGTTGTGGATTTCAGCACGATCCGCGCCGTATCTCTGTACACCGATTTCGTCATCCGCATCCGTTGCACCGAACATTGGTTCGAGCGGTTTCCAGGGTCCCTCAAGACGTGGGCTTTCGGTGTATGCGATCATGCGCCTTGCGTCTTTATCGTTTCCACGGATTAGGGCATACGCACGAAACAGATCTGTTTTTTTATCGTAGATGACGTTAAACGCGCCTTCGTTGTCCCGATCCGCAATCGGTTCAAGGTAATCTGAGTCGTCCCATCGGATGCCATCGGGTGACATGAGCAAGAAGATGTTACGATACCGTCTGCAAAAACCGATCATCTTATACCGTCTCTGCGTATCCGATTCCTCGTCATCACGGAAGACACACGCGCCGTGGAGGTCCCACACGATATTATTGTTTGGGTTTCCGTTAAATTCAAACAGACCAAGATTCGGTTTCGTCCATGTCAATCCATCGTTGCTCTCTGCGTAGCAGGTAAGGTCGCCGCGATCGTTCTCAACAAATTTTCGTCCGTAAGCATCGTGGGTCTGTCCCCTGTATGTTGAGGGGTTTCGGTCAGGACGTGGGACGTAAAGTCCCGGAATCTCATTCGCCTCAAACCGCCAATGCGGCCCCATACGACACATGTACCACATACGGTATTTTCCGTACGCAGCATCGTACATTGTAGTCCCGTAGAGGTGCACACGTCTGGACTGATCCGGGCCACCGTGTTCCCACAGATTGCCGGGGTCAGGTTTAAGAACAGAGACATCATGCTTTACGCACTGATGCAGTGTGCGCGTCACGCCGTGTTTGGAAGCGATCAGCGCGTCGTCAACAAACAGTTCTGTGCCAGTATCAAGTATATGAACGGTATTTGAATTCACGTTGTTTTCCTCAATTAATCGGCAGATGCTTCCGGAGATATGTGTTTAGACGGATCAAAAGTGAAACATATTTTCAGCCTTGCCGTTTGCCTTCTTCCAATTGTGCTTTCAAGGATTCTGAACTTTCATTTGAGCCTTTTTTATTTTCTAGTGCTTCGTCAAGTCATAAATGATTGATACATCGGGCGGGGAAACCCCGCCCCTACGAAAAATTCTATCCATCATTTGAATGCGGACAGAACACTAGTAGATTTAGGAATTACTTCGACACTACTTGAAGCAAAACCTCCCAAGGTTTTATGCGCGACTCAACTTCAGTCGCTTGCCCATAACTTCCGCATTTCTTCGGAGGAGGCAAGCAGTTCGTCCAGCGTTCCGATAGCCTCAACGCGCCCGTCTTTCAGGACAACAATCTGATCTGCTCGACGCAGTGCGGGTCGCCGGTGAGAAACGACGAGACAGGTTGCGCGTCTGGTTTCAAAGAGCCGTTCCCACAAAATCTGTTCCGTCTCCACGTCAAGTCCAGACGAAAGGTCGTCAAAAACGAGTAATTCCGAGTTTCGGATAAACATTCGCGCCGCCGCTGTGCGCTGCATCTGCCCGCCCGACAATTTAACCCCACGCGGTCCAACAACCGTTTCGAGACCATCCTCAAGTGTCGGAAGATCTTTCTCCATGACACCGAGCCGAATCGCCCGATTAAGGTCATCCCAATTCCACGGCAAGCCCATGAGAATGTTAGCACTCAGTTTTTCGCTGAAGAGTTTCGGTGTTTGCGGTGTGTAGGCACAACGCGGCGGAACGAAAAACGACTTCGGATCCTCAACGATTTCACCATTCCAGCGAATTTCTCCAGACTGTTTCGGCAGGACCCCCAAGAGTGTTTGCACTAACGTCGTTTTGCCTGAACCGATCTGTCCGGTGACAACAGTGAACGAACCTGCTGGGATTTTCAAATCGACATCGGCAATCCCAGATGCGTTGTCGTCATAGCGGTAAGAGAGTCCTGTAACAGTAAGTTCGTCTAATCGGTCTGCCTCTGTCCGTTGGGGCGGGACGAGTGGCGGTTGTTTCTCTCGGAGATATACCGGTGTGTGTTCTACCAAATTATCTTTCGGCATCTCCTCAACCGTCTGTTCCATACGTGAGAATGAGACCGCTGCGCGTTGGTGCTGTGCCATTGTACTACCGATGAGCGATCCGCTTCTCGCGACATCACCGATATACGTAGCAAACAGTGCAAAGTCGCCGACTGTAAATTCGCCTGCTTTCATCTGTTCTGCGACCAGAATCAATATTACGCCCGTGGCGAGGTTACCGATATTGAAACTTATTGATCGAAGGACTTGGTTGAATAGGTTATCTACCAGCGTCGCCTTACGGCGTGCGTCGTTGAGTTTCCGAAAATGGGCAATTACATTCGGTTCTGTTCGTGCAACCTTCACTGCTAAGATGGATTGGAACAGTTCATTAACAAAGTTAGTTGACTGTTCAGTGGAAACACGTTGCGCTGTACGATACCTCTGAATAAATCGTCTTGACATGTTGACAATCGTGACAATAAGGATACCTGGGATAACTGTAATCAGTGTCACTGTTACATTGATCCGAGCCATCCAGATGACTGCCAGGATCACGAAGATAAGATTTCCCCATAGATGGATGTACTGTTCCAAGTAGCTCAAGATCGCTTGCACATCATCGCGTAGACGGTTTGTCACTTCGCCAGAGGCGGTTGACACACGCTGCGGTGCGGACATATTCATGATAGATGTCATCAGGTTTTTTCGGAGGAGCGTTGAAACGGCGTAACGCCAACGCGCCCATACGAATGCCGACGATATGAGTACACCTCGATCCGCGAGGTGAGCGACAAGAAAAAGGGCAACAAAGGTCCAAGGGTTGAGTCCTGCACCAGTTCCGTCAGTGATGGCTTCAAGCGTATCAAAAAGTGCCTTCCTAATGAGTCCGTCAAAGAACGGCATGAGGTCGTCTAAGCCGCGGAAAAGGATCGTACCCAGAAATAGGAGCGGACGGTAACGGATGAGGCGGATCGAGGCTTGTCCTGTCGTCATTGCGTCAATTCCTCCAACCCACCTGTTTTCAACAATTGTGAGAAGACCGAATCAGGGTCTTGGACGAGTCGCTTTCGTTCACCGTGTTCCTGAATCTCACCCTCGGCGAGGACCATAATTTCATCGACCTGTTGAACTGTGCCGAGTCGGTGGGCAATGATGATGCTGGTCCGCCCTTTCAACAGACGTTGGACTGCGTTGTCGATACGTTGTTCCGTTGCTGGATCAAGTCTGGATGACGGTTCATCGAGGATAACGATCCGTGGGTCTTTTAGGAAAACCCTTGCGAACGCGAGGAGCTGCGCCTCTCCTGCGGACATACCGGTGCCTTCAAGAACGGTATCAAGTCCATTCGGTAACGACTGATACCATTCGGATAACCCGAGTTCCTCAATCACCGATAGGATCCGATTGTCGCTGATTTCAGCATCAAAGAGGGTTAAATTCTCGCGCACTGTTGCGCTGAAGAGTTGCACATCTTGGGTAACCATACCGATCCGGTTCCGTAAATCGTCCAACCGAATGCGTTCAATTTGCTTGCCGCCGACGCGAATCTGTCCATTGTTGATTTCATAAAACCGGAATAGGAGACGGGTGATCGTTGTCTTACCGCTACCTGTGCGTCCCAACAACCCCAGTGATTTTCCGGGTTGTAATTGGAATGAAACATCTTTCAGCACAGATTCGTCTTCGGTGTACCCAAATGTGACGTGATCGAATTCGATGCCGAGGGTATCTGATTCAGGGAGTGCTTCTGTTCCATCTTCAATGCTTGGGGTGATGCGATAGAGTTCCTCAATCCGTTTGAAACCCGCCGTTGCTCGCTGTAGCTCGTTAATCTGGCGACTGATCATAATCAAGGGGCCTCGAAGCATCATTGTGTAATGAACGACGAGGTAGACGGTTCCTATTGTAAACACCTCTATCTGGTATAGGTAGATACCGAACCCCATCGTCAGTGCCACACCCAATGCGAAAAGCACACCGCTGATTGTCTGTAGAATTTCCCCCATCACATGTGCTTTTACAGCTCGACCGTATACATCCCGATTCACATCGTAGAACCGATCCATGGTATAGCCGATACCGCCGTTTGTGCGGAGGTCTGCGATACCTGTCAGCCGTTCTTCAAGAAACCCGAATAGTTTGGAATAGCCTTCACGCTCAGCTGTGTAGACGGGAACTGCGATGTTCCGGGTGAGATTATAGATAAATATGGAAACCGCCACGAAACCTGTCAACGCTGTACCGATGCGCCAGTCTTCAAGCGTGATTACAATCAGGATGCCGCCGAGCAGTAACAAGCTGCCTAACACCTGAAGTATGAATTCGGAAAAAAAGCTTGAGAGTGCTGCGGTATCGCCGTCAACGCGCTCAACCATTTCACCTGGGGTGTATTCGTGATGGAAGGGCAGGTCGAGTTGTAGGCAGTGGTGTGCAAGGTCGCCACGCATCTGATTTGTCGCACGCCAACCGACATCTTGCCCTAAATAAGAGCTGACTAACATCACGACTTGTCCGAGCGCGGCAATTGCGACGAACGCGATACCAGCAATGATTAGGTTTCGCGTCTCGCCGCCTGCTTCTGCTGTGTCAAAGAAGTAGCGGATGAATTGTGGATTGATTAGGGTAAGACCGATCCCGCTGAACATGAAGATAGCGAGCAGGGTCACACGTATCCACTGTGGTTTCAGGTACTGTGAGAGGAGTGCGGCGTATTGCCTGAAAGGGACTTTTTCCAAATTGAAGGTTGTCCTAATTCTCACTACAAAAATATAATGAAAGATGCTATACTTTAAGCAGGTAAAAACCGTTTCTCTGTAATCCGTTATGATACAGTAAAACAAGATTTCGGGCAAGAAAAATCATAACTTATCTTTGTATTATGCGTTATATTTGAAAAGATTGTCCAAACTTTGGTACTTTTAAGAGTGTTTCTAAAAAGGATTAGACCGTGTATATTGATATTGTTCCAGCACGAAGTCATAGGCCCAACCACTATAGCGATTACCTTCAAGGCTACCGTGCTCTCCGTTTATTGAAAGAAAACGGAACGATCCTTGGTGAACTCGTTTGGCGTGTGGTATCAGGGCACAATATTGAGATTACGGAATTCGGTATCTTTGATGAGGAGAATAAACGGAAGGGTTGGGGTACACGGTTATTAGAGGCTGCATTTGAAGATATGCGTCAATATTTTGTGAAAAACGCTTTTCCAGATCGAGGATTTAAACCGTGAAACTTAACTATTATCCAGAGACCGACTCACTATATATCGACCTCTCTGAAGAACCGAGCGTAGAGAGCCGAGAAATCTCAGAAGGTATTTTTCTTGATTATGATGTTGATGGTAGGCTTGTCGGTATTGACATTGATAATGCTAGCAGCAAAGTGGAAATGGAGAAACTGATTCTCAATAAGTTTCCCAGCAAGGTAGAAATGGCTCGTGCATAGATTTTATAGAACTTACGCGAAAATCAGTAATTGCGGTATTTATAACTCCCTAAGCCTCTACCCCTTTATCCTGTTATCAGAGGGTAGGGGACTTTAAGAGGAAATGCGTAAGTCCTATTTTACATACAATTCAGGTGTCCCATCAATTATGGAAAGGAGTTCTATGAAAATAAAAGAGGTTCGTGCCGTAGAAATTGTACTCAACCCAAAACCGACAACAACACCACGCACGCCGAGTCGAGCTAGAACGTTTCCGATGAACCGACCCGTCTCGCGTTATGCTGCATCCGATAGAAGAGGGGGACACATCTCCGGCTCCGGTTGGAACCGACCGGCATGCATTGTAACGGCAGAAGATGGCACATGGGGGTTCGGTATCTCGCTTTACGGGGCCCCCGTAACCCGAATCATCAACGATCATTTTGCGCCGCGGCTCGTCGGCGAAAATTGCATGGCAACAGGGAAAATGTGGGATTTAATGGTGCGATCCTGTGCTGCCTTTGGGGCAACCGGCTTGACGAGTTACGCCATCAGTGCCGTTGATTGTGCTTTGTGGGATCTCAAAGGCAAAATCCTGAAGAGACCGGTCTATGAACTTCTCGGTGGACCCCAGAAAGAAAAGATTTTCTGCTACGCCTCTGGTTTCGATCAGGAGTGGTATATGGAACTCGGATTCAAAGCGACAAAACTCTTTACGCCGTGGGGCCCCGAACACGGGGTGGAAGGCTTACGGAAGCTTGAGGAATTGGTGGCAAGCACGCGGGAAGTCATCGGCGATAAAGTTGACCTGATGTTAGATGCTTGGACGGGGTTTGATATAGAGCATACCGTCCGCGTCTGTGAGACTATGAAACCTTACGGTTTGAAGTGGATGGAAGATTATATCCCGCCCGACGATTTTGTCGGCTATGAAACGGTGCGTCAACGGCTGCCTTGGCAAACGCTTGCCACAGGTGAACACTGGTATCTGCCCACTGTCTTTGCGGCGGCGGCGGGACGACGACTCGTTGACATCTTCCAACCGGATGTCTTATGGTGTGGCGGCATTACCGCTGCAACCAAAATTTGCCACATCGCGGAGGCAAACGGCATCTCTGTAATTACGCACGCCGGAATGAATTATCCTTACGGTCAACATCTCGCGTTCGCTATGCCTGCGATCACATGGGGAGAACGCTCTGAAGGTGTTTCGGCACCGGGTGTTCCACTGGCAGAGATGGTGAAGTTGCCCGGCACTTCTGTCATCAAAGACGGTTATGTTGCACCCTCGGATGCCCCCGGTTTCGGGCTTGAAATTGACGAGGCGTGGATAGAGAGTGTGATGGTATGAATGATGAAATTACGATTGCCAATCGGGCACATTGGGAAGCCGAAGTCGTAAGAAAGAACGGCTTTACCGTCCCGTGGCTCGACCTTGATAGAGATGATATTTTAAGGTATGCTGAAGGTGAACTTGACCCAGTCCCGTATCACCTCTATCAGATTTATCCCGCGTATCTACTCAAAGATGTTGCGGATAAGGACGTGCTGTGTCTTGCAGCAGGTGGCGGACAGCAGTCAGCAGTGTTTGGTCTGCTCGGTGCACGCGTGACGGTGATTGATTTTACGCAAGGGCAGCTTGACGGAGATATTACTGCTGCAAAGCATTATGGTTATCCGGTCGAGACAATTTGTGCTAACATCCGAGACTTGTCCGCCATTGAAAATGCTTCGTTTGATCTCGTCTATCAAGGACCCTCTATGAGTTGGGTGCCATCCGTTCATGAAATCTATAGAGGTGTGTCGAGAATTATCCGGCCCGGTGGGCAATATCGTGTAGATTTTGGCAATCCTGCCAATCATTTTTGGGAATGGGATGGTGAATGCTATCGCGTCACCGAGCCGTATTCCGAACGCGTTTTCAGGTATCCAGACGGCGCATTCGATTTCCGGCACTATTTGGGTGATATATTCAACGGACTTGTGGACAACGGTTTTCGGATTGAGCGGGTTGAGGAACGTTCTTGGACACAGCCAGACATTAACGCTGCGCCGGGCAGCTGGACCCACGAAATGGCTTACAACGTGAGTTTTGCGGTTGTCGCGAAGAAGGACGTATAGGTCTGAAAGATGGAGGTTTTGCTGTGGAAGAGGTAGGTCTTCGCAAGACAGACGCAAACGACAGTGAATTCGTTTTTACCGTAAAGAAGGCAGCATACCGAGAATATGTAGAACAGGTATGGGGTTGGGACGATGACTATCAACGGGAACGACACAATAGAGAATTCGCTTCACACGATTTTCACATTATCCAATTTGGTGAAACTGATGTTGGTTTCTTCATAACATCTTCTACTTCCGACACGCTCAAGGTTAACCAAATCTATATCCTTCCCGAGTACCAAGGAAAAGGCATCGGTTCCGCGTGCATGACCCGTATTATTGATAATGCCAACTTTGAGCAGAGATATGTGGTGCTTCAAGTGCTAAAGGTCAATACCCGTGGTATCGCCCTCTATCAGCGGTTGGGATTCACAATCGTCGGTGAAGATTCCATATACTTCCAGATGGAAAAATCGCCCGAGTAGTTTAGCTATAGGAGAAAATTATGGCGCAATTCCCCCATAACTATGAAAATGATCTCAAGAATCGCTCCATTCCGAGAGAAGTTACCGTGGAAGGTTTGTCGCCAGAGGAGATTGAGAATATCACACAAACTGTATTCGTTACGTCTGATCTTCACCCAGCAGCCGATCTCCTTTTTATCTTTGGGACTTCTACGATTGATAGTGACGCTCTGGAATCCGTGGCGCGTGATTGTCAGCAGGAGCATTTTCCTAAAGTCATAGTCACCGGTTTGAGTGGACGGCTCTATTCCGAAACAGGCAAACCTGTAGCACACATAATGCGTGATGAACTTATCGCACACGGTGTTCCATCGGACCTAATCCTCGTTCAAGACAGGTCAACAAACACACTTGAAGATGTTGCCTTCAGTCTTGATGTCTTAGAAAAGCATAGCATTTCTCCTGAGAGTATCGCGTTTCTGTGCAAGGCGCACCACAGTGGTCGCTGCCTGCGAACCTTGCGGAAATTCTTCCCTTCTCAAACGCTTTTGCCTGTTACATATCTTGCTGAATATGAAGGTGTCAAAGTATCCAAAACGGATTGGTATCAGCACGAGGTATCGAGAGGTCGTGTGTACGGTGAATACCTGCGCATCATAGAATATTCAAAAAGAGGGAATATCGCGCACCTTTAAGGTAGCAGGCACACGCCGTGTGCCGTCGCTGGAGCATGTTCATAATGTCTATTGATTTCGTTGAAGCACTCTCCACGAATAATCTAACCGCTATAAAGGCAGCCCCTAAAACGGATGTTCACTGCCATGCATTCTTCAGTGCACGCCGAGAAAGTATAGAACGTTGGCTGGGACATCCTCTAACCAAGCCACCTCTCAAAATGAAAGGCGTTGAGGGGATGATGGAATACGCCGATGCAGTCTTGGCACCTCACATAAAACACCGAGAAGGTTTCGAGTTCGTCGCTGCATCAGCCATGGATGATGCAATCCAAGATGGCGTTGTAATGCTTGAAATGAGTTTCGACATCCGACTCGCGGAGTTCTATCCCAATGGATTAACGGAATTTTGCGCGTTTATTGAAGCATTGGTTGAGCGGTATAAAGCAGAGGCGGATCTGCGTCCTGAGTTGGGCTTTTCACGTGGAAATGCTGACGACCCGAAACTAATGGCGTTAGCGCACGAAGCGGTAGAATTAGGTTTTTTCCAATCAATTGATTTGTATAGCCGTCAAGAGGTGTGTCCGCCAGAGGTTATGAAACCGTTATTTACAAGAGCACGTGCCGCAGGACTGAAACTGAAAGCACACGTTGGAGAGTTTGAAGACGCGGCGGAAATCCGACGAACCATCGAAGTCCTCGACTTGGATGAGGTTCAGCACGGTATTGCTGCCGCAGAATCGGTTGAAGTGATGCGTTGGCTTGCCGAGAACCAGATCCAGTTAAATGTCTGTCCGACAAGTAACGTGATGTTGGATGGCGTGTCTGATCTCGCCTCACATCCGATTCGCCTCTTGTTTGATAACGGCGTGCCGGTGACGATTAACACAGATGATCTGATGATATTCGGTCAGAGCGTTTCTGAAGAATATCTGAATCTCTATCAAGCAGGTGTTTTCAGCCCTGAAGAACTGGATGGTATTCGGCGTAAATCCCTCACAACTTAGCCAATTGTGCCAAAGGAGAAATGAACTGTATCCAGTATAGGCAAGTATCAAGGAGAGAATCATGAAACTAAAGGAAAATATTGATGCCATACGCGATAGGTTGAAAAATAGAATATATCCAAATGAGCAATCAATTCGTCAATGTATCGTGGATCCAATACTTAATGACTTAGGTTGGTCAACGCGCGACCCGCAATCAGTCTATCCAGAATACCCTGTTAAGGACATCGGAGAAGTAGACTATGCCCTTTGCTATCCAGCATCAGAACCGCGGGTTTTCATTGAAGTCAAGAAACAGCGTAGTGACCTTAAAGCGGCCGAAAAACAAGTATTCGGATATGCTTCTCGTAGAAGTGTCTCTATCGCTGTCGTCACGGATGGAGAGAGATGGCGTTTTTTTCATCCTGCTGAGGAAGGAACAGAGAAGGATTGTAAAGTGCGAGAGTTGAATCTCATCATACATAACATTTCAGTAAGTGACGAGTGCTTTGAGAAATATCTCAGTTATGAGGCAATCAAGACAGGTTCGGCTCATAAGGCGATGAAACAGGATGCTGAAAAACGACACATTGCTAAATATTCACAAACGGAGTTATGCCAAATCATAGCTCAGCGATGCTGGGATGAGCATAGGAGCATAAAATACTTGGCAGTGGATCTAAACATCCCCATAGACAAAGTGCGTCGTATCACAAAGACAACTGGGTACTTAAAGGAAGTTGAGAAGTTGATAATGACGACCCGATCAGCAGATCAATTAACTCACTGGAAGCGTAAACCCTCTTACATTGCAAAACTTATGAAACTACAAGAAGCAGAAGCAGCGCAGTTGATAAAAAAAGTACGGGATAATCATTGTAATCAACTGACGTAAGATTGGCGATCTATGGATACCCCAATTTGCTACCTATTTGATTTTAGACGCACGAACACCGTTTTTGAGTGAAAAGCGGTCATTTTTGCGAAAAACTTAGCATGTTTCCTGCTATTTTCGGTGTGAATAGACGCAGGCTAACAGCCTATGCTACAAGGTGGCAGCTTAGGTTATGGATAGGCTCCTCATGAGATCCCGAATCTGTTTCTGTTGTATCTGAGTTTGCTATGGTTAATCGATCCGCGGTTGTCTTGCAGATGGATTTCTCTGTAAACGGATTTTTGAGTCCTTCAAGGGCAGTTCGATACGTGCGCCGTTGCGTAGATGCGATTCAATGATCCCAAAAATCAGTTCCGTGCTGGCATAAGCGCACCGGACACCGCCGCGAGTCGGTTCCCCTGTATCTAACGAGTGAACAAGGTCTTTAACCAAGTTTGCTGTGCTACTGGTGTTTTCAAACGGAGGAAAGGTTTCAGGGACCTGACACGTCCGCCACCCGGGGACATCTTGCCGTTTACGGAGATGCCACTGCCAACCGTTGTTCCAACATGTAACGGTTCCGCCATCACAAATTGCTTCCCATTCACTACCCCGTGGTGTTAGCAGGGCATGTGCCGTCACACCATTTTCAAACTGAATTGTTCCGCCACCCGTTGGATCCACTTGCAGCACATCACCATCAAAAACGGAATCGCCTTGTGGGAGATACCCTGTAACCCAACTTGCAGGCGCATCGCTATTCAGACGTAAAATTAAGTCGAGATGATGGCTGGCTGAGTTGAAAAGTGTGCCGTTTGAATAGATAATCAAGGTGCGGATTTTACCAATTTCACCGCTGTCGATAATCTCCTTCATCTTGTCGAAACCTGTATGCCACCGGCGGTTCGTGCCAAGGTTAAAGGCGACGTTGTTTGCTTCTACCGCGGCTACCATTGCTGCGGCTTCGTCCATAGAAGCTGCCATCGCCTTTTCCGCATAGATGGCTTTCACGCCGTGTTCCGCTGCGTAGATAACAATTTCTGCGCGATGCTCGGGTTGCGTGGCGACACTGACGATATCCGGCTGTTCTTTTTCAAGCATCTCACGATAGTCGGTGTATTGATTCGCTTTTGGGACGTTATATCGGTTTCCAAAATGTTCCATGACCTCTGGACGCAGATCAGCACACGCAACAAGGTCAGTTCGTTCTTCAGCAAAAAAGCCTGCAGCATGGGAATAAGGTAACTTAATCGCTTCATAGTCGGGGACTTCGTTATCAATAAATGCACCCATCCGGCTGCAACCGATAACAGCGGCACGATACGTTTTCATCTGTATCCTCCCTATTCTGACTTATTTTGTTTAGCAGTGTACTTCCTTTTGTAACTAAAATTCTCTTTTCCAACACCTGAAACACTAATGTTAATTTTCATAACGATATTACTGGAATTTTCTAAATCCTCTATCCTATCATAAATCTCGTCAAACTTCTCAGTAAGGAATTCAGAAAGTTCGTCAATCCCTCTGGGTGGAGTTGGTTTAGTCATCGTTGCTCTCCTGTTTTACTAAACTTTGGACAATTTTTACGGGCTTCCTACCGCACTCGATCAATTGTTCACTCCTTAAAAGAATAACCAATTTCATGAAACACGTCAAGAAAAATCAGTCCGGTTTTTTCTTGACGAACAGAGGCGAATTGTGTATTCTTAGAGAGAGTTAACCCTGTATAAACAACCCTCATTCATGGAGTGAAATTTGTGAGCACAAAACTATGCATTATGACCGCTTACGCCGATGAAACCTTAGCACTTCTCAACGTCTTGGGTCAGGATGTGGGTGGTTCAGTTGATTGGAACAGCAGACTGTACTTTGAATGGACTGATGGAGACAAGAAATGGGTTGTCATGCAGTCGGGTATGGGCAAAGTGCGTGCAGCGTCAATGTGCCAGATGATAATAGACACATATCAGGTGGATACCTTCTTTGAGTTCGGATTTGCCGGGGGTTTGATCGATACCTTAAATATCGGAGACGTTGTTGTGATTACGGGTGTCTCTGAACATGACGTGCCAAATAGACCCGAAATTCAGCGTGAGCAGGATACATGGCGAGCACACCTTTTTCATGCTTCCGCGTCTTCAATCAGCAGGTTCTCAGCAGCTTTATCGGCGAACCCCGGTGTTACCCTCACAAAAGCTTCTGTAATTTGTGGCGATATGGACATATATGATCGTGAGGTGCGGGACAGGATTGCCGAAGAGAGTGGAGCCGTCGCAGTGAATTGGGAATCGTCAGCGATTGTAGATGTCTGTGCGATTAATAACGTCAAGTATGTTGGTATCCGTATCATATCTGACTTATGTGTTGCAGAGGATAGCGGTCCTATTCCTAAAGCGCGGGTTGAACGCTTACACAAATCAACCAAAGCTTACGTAAATGCTCTGGCGGACTTCAATAAGGGTAGGGAGATTCTGTCAGATGCAGTCTAATACGGAACTGATGGAAATACAGGTTGAAGTGCTATTCACGCAAGATGAAAATGGATGCCTTCAACGTATTAACCCCATTAGACTTCCACCCTTCTATCCTTCTGACCTTCCACCCATCTAATCTTGTGACAAAATATTTACACACCGCTTGACATCTGTTCCACGTTATGATAGATTATGACGTTAGTGAGTTTAAAATTGTGCCGAAAACAACCTCTCCAGCGATTAGGAGGAATGCCCCATGCAACGGACGACAAAACGATATAAAACTATCATAGCGAAGGGAGTTAACAGCCAATTTCGTTTCCTGCTTATCGGCTGGATGCTGCTCTCAGTTTTTATTTCGGTAGGTTTCACCGATGAACTGAATCGCGTCACTGAAGTGGAATTTCAACCTTTAGCAGCAGCAACCCAACGACTCGTTGAGGCGTTGGATTATCTCGGCTCACCTTTATCTGAAGATGATCTCTCAGCAATCGAGAAAGCGTTGGTTTCTGAGGATCATGAACAAGCGATTGCTGACATTCAAAAAATTCTTGATCCGCACTGTTTGGCTGGTGTCAATATCAACCCTGAGAGCCGCGTAAAGGTTAAAGAGGGACCTGTCAATAAGGAACTGATGCAGCAAGGTTGGCGCACTTTTTTAGTAAAGGTTCACAACGAGGCGGGCGTGACAGCACCGCTGGCAGCAGAAAGCGAAAATTCCGCACCACTCTATAAGCGTTCCACTGGAAGGCCTGATCCAGAGACGACCGTTCCGAAAAGCGAAATTCCGCATCGGTTCCTTGATATTGATATCTATGCGAACCGACCCTTGAAACCAAGTCTTTCCGGATTGGAACTGGAATATCGTATTGTTCAACTCTACAGTCGCGATACAGGCAAACGAGAGGCGATGCTCAGTTTCAACGTCGGTCAGGGGACCCAAGACATCGGATTCCGCAGCGAAGTGCCGATCCTATTCAACTGTGTGCCAGCGGTGGAGGTAACCTTGGAGGTGTTAGATTTCGACGGAAAACCGACAACCGCTGCGTTTATCATTCGTGATAAACTGAATCGGGTGTATCCATCGCGCGGACGACGACTCGCACCCGATTTCTTCTTTCATAACCAAATCTATCGGCACAGTGGCGAATCGGTTCTCCTACCACCGGGTGAGTATACTGTCGAATACACACGCGGACCGGAATATAAGGTAAAAACGCGAACCCTTACTGTCCCGAATGCCGAGATGCATCAAGAGACCTTTCGTCTCGAAAGATGGATCCATATCGCTGCGGAAGGTTGGCGTTCCGGTGACCATCATGTCCACGCGGCGGGTTGCTCTCACTATGAAAGCCCGACCGAGGGTGTTACGCCGGAAGATATGATGCGCCACATTCTCGGCGAAGACCTCAACGTCGGTTGTGTACTCTCGTGGGGACCCTGCTGGTATTTCCAAAAACAGTTTTTTGATGGCAAGGTTCACGAACTCTCAACCGATGATTATGTGATGCGCTATGATGTGGAGGTTTCCGGGTTCCCTTCCTCTCACGCTGGACATCTCTCATTATTGGGGTTGACTGAGGACGATTACAACGGTGTTGAACGGATTGAAGAGTGGCCGAGTTGGGATCTCCCCGTCCTCCAGTGGGCAAAGGAACAAGGTGCAGTAACCGGTTTCAGTCACAGCGGTTGGGGATTGAAAGTGGATGGCGATGAACTCCCCAATTACAACATGCCACCTTTTGATGGTATCGGGGCGAACGAGTATATCGTGGATGTCGTGCATGATGCTGTTGATTTCATTTCTACGGTGGACACGCCTGCTGTTTGGGAGTTGAACATCTGGTATCATACCCTCAATTGCGGGTTCCGCACGCGAATCAGTGGCGAAACAGATTTCCCTTGCATTTATGGAGAACGCGTCGGATTGGGTCGTATCTATGTGAAAATGCCGCCCGGTGCCCTTGAGTTTGACGCGTGGGCAGCCGGATTGAAAGACGGTCGTTCTTATGTCGGAGATGGCAAAAGTCACCTGTTAGACTTCACCGTAGGCGGTGTGCCAGTTGGAGAGAAGACAGCAACTGGAGAGCTTAGCCAGTTGGATTTGGAAGCACCCGGCACGGTAACGATCACGGCTCGCGTCGCTGCACGACTTAACGAAACACCGAACCTTGAGATAAAGAACCGTTCTTTGGATCAACAGCCGTATTGGGACGTTGAACGGGCGCGGATTGCGGAAAGCCAAAAAGTGCCAGTTGAACTTATTGTCAACGGTCAGGCGGTTGAGACGCAAGAAATTGTCGCTGACGGTGAAATCGTCCCCGTTCAATTTGAAGCATCTATTGACAGATCGAGCTGGGTCGCGCTCCGTATTTTCCTGTCGTCCCATACGAATCCGGTTTTCGTCATTGTAGACGGTAAACCGATCCGAGCGAGTCGCAGGAGCGCACAATGGTGCTTGGATGCTGTAGAAGTCTGCTGGAACCAGAAGGTCAACCGCATTCGAGAAGAAGAACGCGATGCCGCTCGTGAGGCGTACGACGTAGCATCGCAGACATATCAAAAGATTCTCGAAGAATCTGATGTAGACTGAAACTGAAATGCATGAAGTCCACCCAGACTCGGTAGGTGCGGTTTCCTAACCGCACCGGATCTTAAAAATGAATGGCTTTGGAAGTGTATGAAATCTTTTGGAAAAAAAGCCGTTTGACATGGAGGTAAACCCGATGCGATACGACAAAAACAGATTCAAAATATGGGCACTGTCTCACCCCTTTAGTTTACTCTGGGTATTGTTTCCAACATTTATGTTCAACGAGCTGATTTTGGGACAACGAGTTCCCAAAGTCACATTGATTGAGAAAAAGAGTGATAAACCGCTGGAGGAACGTTGTTACATTCCCTGCCCGCACTGTGAAACGCTGAATGATGCCCGTTTGTGGGCAACAAAAGGAAATGCCTTTGGGCATTGGTTTGGCTTGGTTTGCCCAAGTTGTTATCAAATAATTCCTTGCCTATGGAATATTTTCAGTCTCGCTATATTGGCGATTACTTTCCCGCTGTGGTATTTCCCCGTTCGGTTTTTTCGCCATAGATGGATAGAGAAAGAAAAAGAAAGATTGGCGAAAGTCCTTGAACGTCCCTTGATTCAAGCGGAGTCGATAAATTGGTCTTTAAGAGGCACCCTCTATTTCGGTGGATTCATGTACGTGTTTATGGTGGTTATTCCGCAGGTGTGGGAGGTTTTGAAAGGGGGAGAATGGGATTGGATAATGATGTTTATTGGGTTACCAATTTGGTTGGTATCGGGCTTTGTGTGGGGCTTATTCATGCGTTTTTTCATGAATCGAAAAGGGAAAAAGACGGATGGTCATGAATCCAACTGAAAATCTACTATAAGGAGCCGTATTATGAAACTTATGCTCCAAGAGGTTGAACAATTCAGTAGGTGTTTTTGCTTGGGTGTTTCCCCCAGGTTGAACGGATGCCACCAAAACCCTGAAAAACAATAGAAAAATCCACCCGATCCATAGATGTTACGTCAAAGAAAAACCGCGTGAAACCCAACATTTTGATGGTTCCCGAGACGCTGAGGCTATGAGTTGGGTTCCACTACGTTCTTGATTCCGGACGACGACACGCTGGATTTGAGGGGTATTTGAGGAACACATCAGTCTTCTGAGTTCCGTTCAACCCAACCTACGGTACTAATAACATTTCTGTTAATGGATCTCTCTTTATGTAGAATAAACTTTTAGTTTGTTCCGCATCGCCACAGATTTCATGAAAACCGGTAATGCAATATCATTATTTTGAAATAATATAAATTGACACTGAACGTATGAAATCCCTTGAGAAGCGCAACCATTTAACGTGGAGATGAACCCGATGCGATACGACAAAAACAGATTCAAAATACAGGCACTGCCTCACCCCTTTAGTTTACTCTGGGTATTGTTCCCAGCATTTATGTTCAACGAGCTGATTTTCGGACAACGACTCCCAAAAGTCGCATTGATTGACAAAGAGAGTGATAAACCGCCGGAGGAACGCTGTTACATTCCCTGCCCGCACTGTGAGACGCTGAATGACCGCCGTTTGTGGTCAACAAAAGGAAGTGCCTTTGGGCATGGACATTGGTTTGGCTTGGTTTGTCCAAGCTGTCATCAAATAATTCCTTGCTTATGGAACATTTTTAGTCTCGCCATATTGGCGATTACTTTCCCGCTGTGGTATTTTCCTGTTCGGTTTTTTCGCCATAAATGGATAGAGAAAGAAAAAGAAAGGTTGGCGAAGGCCCTTGAACGTCCCCTGCTCCAAGCAACGTCCATAATAGATTCGCTTTCGATAGGTGTCGTTTCCGGTATATTTATGTGGGTGATGTGGGTAATTTTCGAGGTTGTGCGGAACGGAGGGGAATGGGATTTGAAAATGATGCTCAAAAGTTTGCCATTTTCGTTGGTAGTAGGCTTTTGGATAGGCTGTTTCATGAGATGGGTGGAAAAAGATAAAGAAGAAATTGAAAAAGAAAGATTGGCAAATGCTCGTGAACGCCCCTTGATTCGAGCAATTCGAGCAAAGTCCACCATAAAGTCCACCATAAAGTCCATAAGGTGGTTTTTAAGAGGCACCTTCTACTTCGGTGGAGGCATGTGGGTGGTTTTCGGGGTGTGGAACGTTTGGAACGGAAGAGTATGGGGTTTACGGATGATGTTTGATATGTTGCCAGTTTGTTTGTTATTAGGCTTTGTATGGGGCTGTTTCGTGTATGTTGTGGCGAATTTGGCGAATCTACTGGAGGGCAGAAAGACCTGAATCTGACTGAAAATCTACTATAAGGAGCAGAGCTATGAAACTTACGTCTCAAGAGGTTGAACACTTCAGTAGGTGTTTTTGCTTGGGGTGTTTTTGCTTGGATATTTCTGCGTATTGATAGGGTGTTTCTGCGGATTTCCCCCAGGTTGAACGGATGCCGCCAAAACCCTGAAAAACAATAGGAAAATCAAACTGAATATATGAAATCCCTTGAGAAGCGCAACCATTTAACGTGGAGATGAACCCGATGCGATACGACAAAAACAGATTCAAAATACAGGCACTGCCTCACCCTCTTAGTTTACTCTGGGTATTGTTCCCAGTATTTATGTTCAACGAGCTGATTTTGGGACAGCGAGTTCCCAAAGTCACCTTGATTGACAAAGAGGGTGATAAACCGTCGGAGGAACGCTCTTACATTCCTTGCCCGCACTGTGAGACGCTGAATGACCGCCGTTTGTGGGCAACAAAAGGAAATGCCTTTGGACATTGGTTTGGTCTTGTTTGTCCAAACTGTTATCAAATAATTCCTTGCCTATGGAACATTTTCAGTCTCGCTATATTGGCGATTACTTTCCCGCTGTGGTATTTCCCCGTTCGGTTTTTTCGCCATAGATGGATAGAAAAAGAAAAAGAAAGATTGGCGGACGGACTTGAGCGTCCCCCGCTCCAAGCAACGTCCATACATTCGCTTCGGATAGGCATCGTTTCCGGTGTATCTGGGTGGGTGATGTGGGTGATTTTCGAGGTTGTGCGGAACGGAGGGGAATGGGATTTGAAAACGATGCTCGAAAGTTTGCCATTTTGTTTCCTTGTAGGCTTTGTATCTGACTATTCCATGAAAGAAATTAAAAAAGAAAAGGAAAGATTGGCGAATGTTCCTGAACGCCCCCTGATTCGAGCAAAGTCCATAAATTGGTTTTTAAGAGGCACCTTTTATTTCGGTGGGTTCCTGTGGGTGGCTTTCGAGATTCTGCCAGAGATGTGGAAGGTTTTGAATGGTGGAAAGTGGGATTTGAGGATGATGTTTGATATGTTGCCATTTTGTTTGTTAGTAGGCTTTGTATGGGGCTCATTCATGCATGTTGCGACGAATCTAAAGGGCAGAAAGGGTAGAAAGACCTGAATCTGACTCAAGAAACCATCAAGGTCTACAATCGGGTATTTTTATAATCCACTATAAGGAGCAATGTTATGAAACTTACGTCCCAAGAAATCGAACAATTCAGACGCCAAGGTTATCTCAAAATCGACGGACGCGTCATTGATGACGAGCATCTTACCGTGCTACGCGAACATTACGATGCCCAATTTTCACAGAGACGCGGCACCATCGGCGAAGGGTTGCGGAACCTTGCAGTCGTCGGGGACTCGGAAGGCGATGAAGACGCTGATCGTGAGGAAGAGATGTTGCAGATCATGGAGATGTGGCGTTTGGATGAGGAATATCGGAAGTTACTCTACCACGAACCGATGTTAGATATTGTTGAGAGTTTAATCGGATCCGATATCCAGCTGTTTCATGATCAGGCACTCTACAAACCTGCCTATCACGGCGGTGAGGTGTATTGGCATCAGGACAATGCATATTGGCAGTGTGTCCCGTCGGATCTTGTGAGCATCTGGTTAGCACTCGATGATGCCGACGAGGAGAACGGGTGTATGAACGTTATCCCCGGCAGTTATTTAGAGGGGTTGGCGGCGCACGGACGTGCTGAGTCAGAGAAAGGTCAATTGCCAGCGTTGTTGCAGGTGAATGCCGATGTAGACCGTGCTGTACCCGTACCCGTTAAAGCCGGCTGCGTGATGCTCCATCACTGCATGACCCTCCACCAAACGAATCCGAACCGCTCACCCCGAGACCGTCGGGCGATGGCTATCCATTACATGCCATCCGGTACGCGGAATCGCGATGGCGAAGTGATGAAAGACAACCCGCTGTTACGCGGCAAGTTAGCGTAGAGATAGAGCAACCCCAATCGAGCGAAGGGTGTATACATACAATCTATTATGTCAAGTACCGAGCTCAAAACTACGTTCAATACCGCTGCAGTGCTCTATGAAGATATACGACCCGGCTACCCTGAAGCACTGATACAGGATATCGTGGAACTCTCTGGGATTAACGATCACAGCAGAATCCTTGAAGTCGGCTGCGGCACCGGAAAAGCAACCCAATCTTTTGCAGAACGCGGATACGAAATGGTCTGTTTGGACATTGGTGTTGACTTGATCGCCGTTGCGAGGAAAAAGTTGAAGGTATATTCAAATGTTTCGTTTGTGGAACAAGCATTTGAGGCGTGGAAACCAGAAGGAAAGTTTGATCTTGTTATTTCCGCCACTGCCTTCCATTGGGTAGATCCAAAAGTGAGGTATCTGAAAGCGTTTGAGGTGCTTAAATCAAGCGGATTCCTCGCTGTTTTCTCGAATCAACATGTGCGGAAGGAAGAAGGCTTTTTCGCAGAAGTTCAGTGTCTCTATGATAGATACTACCTTCCAGTGACTGCTGACCGCCCTACACACGCCACAAACTTTCTCGGTGTGGAGGCATTTCAAGATCCAATGAAACGCGTCTACCCATGGATCCAAACGTATTCATCTGAGCAGTACATCAAACTCTTGGGTACATATTCAGGGCATATCGCGTTGCCAGATAAAAATAAACGTCTCCTGTTTGAGGGGATTGCCAATCTCATTGAGACGAAGTATGACGGTCGGGTGACCAAACACTACGAAGCCGTTCTTGACTTTCGGGAGGCAAAATGAAAATTACAAGGATTGAAACCTTCCAGATTGAGACACCGCGTTATTACGGTCATATATCGGGGCATGTTATCGTCAAAGTTCATGTAGACGATGGTCCTGTCGGGTTAGGCGAAGCCTCAGACAGCAAGGCTGACGACTTAGGCGCAGTGACCAAACGCTACAACGATTTACTCATCGGACGTGATGCCACCCGTATCACTGAAATCAATGAATTCCTATGGATTTGCCTGTGAGTTTGCACATCAGTAGTTTAGAGTATGGGTATGCGGCAGCTGAACGCGGTGCTTGCACGGTTTTCAATGTCGCGTGTGTAGCCGGAGGTCCGACCCATATTCGTCGCCTGTTTGCGTTGGCGGAAGCGGCTGGCATCGAATGTCTGATCGGCACGGATCAGGAATCGACGCTTGGAACAGCCGCGCAAATCCACGTCGGTGTTTCAATGCCGAACCTCTCTCTACCATGCGATCCAATGGGACCCGTGCTTTATACAGCATCCCCAGCAAAGGAACGTATCCGAGCAGAAGCCAGTCACCTCTATCCACCAGAGGGGTCGGGACTGGGAGTCGAATTAGATGAGGAAAAACTAAGGGCGTTAACAGTTGCGTCGGCATAAGATTCAACTTTGAACTTAATTGACATCTGTCTCCAATCGTGATATGCTAATGAACATTCGGTGCAGGACACCGAAATCGGAAAGAAAACCTGACTTAAAAATACCTTATAGGAGGAAAAGTATGTTTGTTATTATTGCACCGATTCAGATTAAAGAAGGTCATAGAGATGCCTTCATCGAAGCCATGATAGACGACGCAAAAGGTTCTGTCGCGGATGAACCCGGCTGTCTCAGATTTGATATAATTCAAGACGGTGCCGATCCGAATCGGATCTGGCTCTACGAGGTCTATGTGGACGAAGCAGCGTTCCAAGAGCATCTGAAAGCACCACACTTCATCAAGTGGCGCGATACCGTCAAAGACTGGTTCGCTGAGAGCGACTTTAAAGGCGCAGGTGGCGGAAGTTCCAACATTTACCCACCAGACGACGCTTGGGAGTAGCCGATTTTGAGAGTTGACGCACTGTCCATAGTTTCACCCTCTGTCCGGAACATTCTTGCTGGTAAGAAGGTCGTCGAAATCCGGCGTTGGCTGCCGCCAAAGATTCCATTCTTCGATCTCGTGCTTGTGGAAAATGAAACTTACTTGACCGAGGAAGGACAGGAAGATCCAAATGGGTTGGTACGCGCAATCGTCGACATTACCGGCGTTCACGAATGGACACGTGAAGAAGCAGAATCGCAAGGGATAGATTGGATCCCTGACTATATCTGTTGGGAGCTGTCAAATGTGCGGCACATAGCACCGCCTATCCCGTGTGTCGCACGACGGAAAATTTATAAAATTGACATTGATGCGCCGCTACCTATTGGTGGTTGTTGACATCGGCTTGACGGTCGAAGTATCAGTTGAAATACAACAGCGGAATTTACCAACATGATGCGGTTCACTGACACACTCGTTAAGACGTACGAAAAGTACACCCATGAAAGAGCATCTTATTCCCCTGACGAATTCAAGCTACAAGAGCGATCGAAGTTTCTAAAATTTTTGAAGGCCGAAGGACGGGAGACGCTCCTTGAAATCGGGTGTGGCCCCGGTCAGGATGCCCAGTTTTTTCAATCTCAAGGATTCCGAGTTTTGGCAGTGGATAACACACCAGCGATGGTGAAACTCACTGCTGAAAAGGGAGTTTCTGCGCAAGTCTCGGATTGCTATGAGCTCGGCGAAATTAACGAATGTTTCGAGGCAGTCTATACCATGAATTGCCTCCTGCATATACCGAAGCGCGATATTGATCAGGTTTTGCGTTTAATCTCAGATATTGTCCGTAAATATGGAGGTTCAAAGTGAGGCGAACAGTTATTTATATTCTGAGCGCGGCATTCATTTTCATAGCTCCCTTTGTCAGCAATGCAATTGAGGACGACGCAATGGTCCTTTACTACTCGTTCGATGCGGGAAAGGGAAAAGATGTTGAAGACCTGAGCGGAAAGAAAAATCACGGCACGCTCGAAGGTGATGCTAAGTGGGAGAAAGACGGAAAGATCAATTCGGGGGTGTTTTTTAATGAACAGATTCAGAAAGGGGTCGTCGCGGCCCCAGCGTCTGATAGTCTGGCAATTACCAAAAGTTTGACGATGGAGGTGTGGGTATACCCAGAAAGTGTCGGCGATTATCGCAATGTCCGCGGTCAAGCGGGACCCCACACCTATTATCTGAGTATCCATCAAGGTAGACCATCCGTGTGGATGGGATGCCTCGGTGCGGGTGGTCGGACATGGAACAGTACAAAGAACGAGATTCCGACCGATAAGTGGTCGCATGTCGCCGCTGTTTACGAATTTGATAAGGAACTCCGACTTTATATCAACGGCAAACTTGATAACACCTATAAACTGGAAGGTGAAATTCCGGTTTCTCAATCAGATCACTGGTTCGGTAATCGCTTGGATGGTGCGTGGCCCTATGGCGGGAAACTTGATGAATTTGTTATCTATAACCGTGTTCTGACTGAAGATGAGATTCAGCAAGATATGGAGCAGGTTTTGAGTGTGTCGCCGTTAGATAAAACTGCGACGACTTGGGGGCTACTCAAAAGGGATAGAGATGTTGACTAAACTGACTCCCAATTTATTTACTTGGGCGGAAATTCACGGTGCGTCGCGGAATCAAGCATACAACTGGAATAGTTTTTTAGTGGAAGACAAGCGCAACAGTGTCCGAGCATTAATGGATCCGCTTCCACTGTCCGAGAGTGAGATTCAACAAATTGACGAACTTGGCGGTCCAACGCATCTAATGCTAACCTGTGCCTATCACGAGAGAAGTTTGATAGAATTCAAACGAAGATGGGACTGCCAGGTTTTTATCCATGAAGATCAGGTAGATGAGGTCGAATTTACTTTTGATGCCACGTTCGCGGACAGAGATATGCTTTGGAATCTCCTTGAAGTCGTGCGTGTACCGAATGTCCGCCATCGTGAGGAAGTCTGTTTCTACCTAAACAATCACAAAGGTGCCCTGATCATCGGCGATCTCCTCAGTGGTGGTAGAAAGGACAGCAGCATTCCGGATGGAAAAGTGGGAGTTAACGCGCCTGAATATCTGGTGGCTCTCGACAAAGCCCGCTTGTCCCTCAAAGTGCTGCTACGCTTTGAATTTGATCTTATGTGTTTCGGTCACGGATCGCCAGTTGTTCGTGGTGCCAAAGAGGTTTTGAGACATTTTATTGAATGCGATGCTACGTGGGAAGACATAACTCAAAGACGAGAAGCAGGATTTCGTTTAAATCCTGCGCTTAGAAATCTTCATCGCCCCTAACAATTCGATGAGATACTCAGACGACCTACGCCCTGAATGTCAGCAGATAGCGCGCGGTAACTAATACAAAAAGGATTGCTATGCCACAATCGTTTCTACCCGTTGGAAATATCGTCCAATCTACTGCTCCTATTGGTTTACCTCAAAGGACAGATTACGAAGGTAAATTCATTAGGCTATCACCTGTCAACCCACAAACCGATATTAAGGAGCTCTATGAATGTTCTCACGGATCGGATATCAAGGCGCAGATATGGACCTACATGAGTTACGGTCCCTTTGATGACGAACACAGCATGCATAAGTGGCTTGAGGAAAAAGCGAAATCGGAAGATCCACTTTTCTTTACTGTCCACCATCTTGAATCGAAGCAACACGTTGGGATGGTGAGTTTTCTGAACATCGTCTCTGATATGCGACGATTGGAACTCGGACATATCTGGTATTCACCGGATTCTCAGCGATCGAACGTGAACACGGAAGCCATATACCTGATGCTCTGTGAGGCTTTCGATAGACTGAGATATCGTCGTGTCGAATGGAAATGCGATGCTCTGAATGAAAAGTCTCGAGCGGCGGCACTGCGGCTCGGTTTTAAGTTTGAGGGTATCTTCAGACAACATATAATCGTAAAAGGTAGAAACAGGGATACGGCGTGGTATTCCATGTTGGATAGCGAATGGACTGCTATAAAGAAGAACATGGAGATATGGTTGTATCAAAACCCAGATCAGCAATTATCTTTAACGGCACTTAACAAGAGTAAGTAAGGAGACATGTTGATGAGCAAATTGAAATTCGCTTGCCACCTGATCCAATTTGGTGGGGAACAGCAAGAAAATCCAGAAAAAGTGTTACGAGAAGTAGCAGATGCCGGTTGGGAAGGGGTTGAAAGTGTTCCTTTTGAGGGAGCAGAAGGCCTCGTTGAGATGGCGACGCTCGCGCGGAGCCTCGGACTCCATATCGTCAACGCGGGTGGTGCGGGATTTGACAGGGTTAGGTTCAACATCACCCTTGGTAATAATGCTGCGGAAGTGCCGTCACTGAGGCGTTCAGAATGGGGCGGACCCGATCCGAGCGACGCTGATTTCGAGAACGCCGCCCGAACCTTAGACGACATGCTCGCGTATTGCGATGCTCACAACATCAAAGGCTTCCACCACGCACATCTCGGCACGATGCTTGAGACAGTTGATGATGCGGAACGCTTGTTGGCAGCAGCACCAAGTCTCTGGTTGCTGTTTGACACAGGCCACATGCTCGCTGCAGGTAGCGACCCGATGCAGGTCTTTGAGAGCAAAAATTTGCGGCATCGGATTGGACATGTCCATCTCAAAGACTGCCATGCGGATGATCCTGAAACATGGGACTACAGAACACAACGCTTTGGTGAGAAAGCACGTTTCGCAGAACTCGGTGCCGGAAACTTAGGGCTTGATGTCAAAGCCGCACTTGAAGGACTCGAAGCGGTCGGTTATGACGGATGGGTCTCTGTCGAGCTTGATCGTCCCTATCCGCCGCGCCCCGCAGCGGAAGCCGCGGTTGTAAATAGAGAATACCTACGGAGTCTCGAATATTGATTGAACGGAGGTACGCTACTATGCTGAAGCGCATCAAAATTCGAGGGTATAAATCGCTCGTAGATCTTGAACTAAATCTCAGGCCTCTTTCCGTGCTCGTGGGTCCCAACGCTTCAGGAAAGAGCAATTTCCTTGATGCTCTACAACTTCTATCACACATAGCAACCAACCGGACCTTGAAAGAAGCGTTTGATCCGCCTTATCGAGGACACGCATTGGAGTCATTCACCTTTGGACAAGAAGGTATTGAGAATCTCTTAGAACAAGAAACAGTATCATTTAGTATAGAGGTGGACGTTCAGTTGTCACAAATGGTCGTTGACACTGTGAACCGGCAGATTCGGGATATGAAACGAACAACATCGAATGCCTTGAAAGCAAGCGAACAGCCTTCAAAGGAACCATTATCCGTGTCTGAGAGGAATCTGCGGTATCGTATTGAGATTGAAATGCTTCCAAGGTTGGGTATTTTGCGCGTGGCAGATGAGTATCTCGCAGCACTGAATGCTAATGGGGAACTAAGTAAACGGCGGAAGCCATTCTTGGAACAGATTGACAAGCGACTGCATTTGCGGATGGAGGGGCAAGCGCGTCCAACCCACTACGAGCGGGGTCTCAATTATAGTATTCTTTCAATGTCTCACCATCCACCTCACTATCCACATTTGATCGCTATACAACAAGAATTGGCGAGTTGGTTTACCTTCTACCTCGAACCAAGAGAGCGTATGCGGCTCCCAAATCCGGTCAAGGCGGCTCGCCATATCGGATTGATGGGGGAAGATCTTGCAGCCTTTCTCAATACCTTGCAAGCTCTTAATAAGCGGCAGTTTGAATCTGTCGAGAAATTGCTCCATAGAATGATTCCCTCTGTAACAGACATTGAGGTCAGTATCAACAAGTTAGGTGAGGTCGATCCATAGAATGATTCCCTCTGTAACAGACATTGAGGTCAGTATCAACAAGTTAGGTGAGGTCGAATTGGATCTGCGTGAAGATGGAAAACTTGTTTCTGCCCGTGTCTTGTCGGAGGGAACACTCCGAATTTTAGGGCTTTTGGCACTTGTTGGTGCCCAAGAGCCTCCTACATTGATAGGATTTGAGGAACCAGAAAACGGCATTCATCCGCGTAGGATTCGGCGTATTGCTCGGTTTTTGGAAGCTCGCATGATTCTTGAAGATGTCCAATTCATTGTGACGACACATTCTTCGCTTTTGCCTGATCTTATTCCTCCCGAATCGTTATATGTTTGTCGCAAGGTTAACGGAAACACAGAAATTGAGCCATTCAATATGATGCATATCGGACCGCTCTGGCAGAAGTCAGATATTGAGATGGCGTTAGAGGACGAAGATGCTTTATCGCCTTCTGAACGTATCTTGCGGGGGGACTTTGATGCGTAATACCAATCTATTTGTTGAAGATGTGGCTCATGAGGATTTTCTCACAGCGTTGATTCAGCGACTGGCTGACGCACACAACATTGAGATTAATATCACAGCCTCCAGTGTCCGCGGCGGACATGGAAAGGTCATTATGGAATTGAAGCAATATCTACGAGATTTACAACACTATAAAGAGGGTTTACCGGATCTCATTATCGTAGGAACAGATAGCAATTGCAAGGGGCTTTCAGAACGAGAAACGGAGATTAATCAAGTAACCTCTGATTTATCGGATTTAGTTATTAGCATGGTTCCTGAACCGCATATTGAACGGTGGTTGCTTCTTGATTCAGAGGCATTCAAAACAGTGTTTGGCAAAGGCTGCTCCGTTCCTGATCAGAAATGCGAACGTGGTCGGTATAAGAATATGTTGTTGAACGCAATTTATCAGGCAACAATGGTTTTTCCATTAGAGGCAATTGAGCATGTGGAAGAACTCGTCAACGAAATGAATCTGCAGCGTGTAGCGCAAATGGATAGATCCATTGACAGGCTTTTAAGTGCATTGCAACGCCAGTTTAGGATTTGGCAACAGACGGAAGATTAACAGCATAGTCTCATCCATCCTATTCCAATCCCGCCGCATGCCTTCCCGCAGCAGGGTCTCCAGCAGCATAGAACATTCCGCTATCTTTGTCAATATGGATCATAGAAGGCGCGGCAATAGCACCTCCGTGTGTTCTGAGGTGATGCCCACGACTGGCAAGCTCTTCCCTAACATTTTCACTTATACTGTCGTTAATGGTCAACGAACCCGCTTGCCCGAAGGTTTCTATACGGTTCGGATTCGGATCGAACGAATCTTGGTGATGTGCAGTGGCAAAGCGCGGTGCTGTAACGGCGTCTTCCGGTAGCATGCCGAACTCAACAAAATTGAGCAGTAAATTCATCGTCGCTTGATCTTGCAAGTCTCCACCGGCAACGCTGATGGCTAAAATCGGAGCACCCTCCTTAAGCACCAGCGTGGGTGTAAGTGTGATTCTCGGACGCTTTCCGGGCTGGATACAGTTCGGATGTTCGGGGGTTGTGTTGAGGCTCCGTAAACGGTTGCCGTAACTGACTCCGGTCGGTCCGACCATACCCCCCGCGTGATAGACATTAGCACTCGGTGTCGCAGCGACGACATTCCCCCACCGGTCAGCAACTGCACAAGTTGTCGTTCCGCCTACGCCAGGGCGAAACACACCACCCGCTTTTATCGGTTCCATGTTATCTACATCACCCGGTCGCGCTTCGTGTGATGCCTTTTCCATATCAATTAACGGTCGGCGAATCTCGGTATAGGCATCGGAAAGCAGTTCGGATAGCGGGACATCCACGAATTCTGGATCGCCGTAGTAGGCATCGCGGTCAGCCATCGCCAGTTTGAGTGCTTCCGTAACCACATGCACATAGTCTGCCGAGGCGTTACCCATCGCTTTGAGATCGAAGCCTTCCAGTAAACGCAGTGCTTGGCAGAGATAAGGACCTTGCGTCCAGGGACCGCACTTATACACCGTATATCCTCGGTAGTCCACCGATACGGGGTCTTCAACAAGTGTGACATGTGCAGCGAGGTCTGCCTTACGCAGAAACCCGCCCTTATCAATATAAAAACCTTCCAAGGCATCGGCAATATCGGCATTAGCACCATTCCGTCCGTAAAACCGATCACTTGCGGCTTGGATTTTTTCTTCTCGGCTCCCAGATGTCTTCTGTTCTGACTCGACCATCCGACGCAAGGTGATCGCCAGGTCAGAATACCAGTCCGCCTCACCCGCATCAAGCAGGGCAAGTGTCGGTGCGATGATTTCCTCAAACGTCTGCGTGCCGTACAGTTTGAGCGTGGTCGTACAGAGATCCACAACCGATGGCACTGGTGCCATTTTAATATCACCATTAGGGATACCGTTCTCCATATACCAATCCATTGCGGTTTGCGAAAGCGGTGCACGTCCCTGTCCAGAGAGTGATTTCACTTCCTGCTTTTCGGCGTTGAAGATAAGGAGTGGTACCTCACCCCCGATAGAACAGGCACCGTGATCTGTAACGTTGAGTGCAAGAATCGTTCCTGCTGCTGCATCTGCTGCATTTCCGCCCGCTTCCAGAATCTCAATTCCCGCTGCAACTGCTTTTGCGCCACCCGCAGCAACGGCTCCAGTTTTACTAACGGCATTCCATCCAATTTCTTGCGTGTTTGGCATCGGTTTCTCCTTTGCTTTAGCGTCAGAAGTGGTACTGATTTTCCAATCTCCAGCTTTGCTTTAAAGCATAGCACAAAATCGCATGTGTGTAAATATTTTATCGCTTGAATAATGAACGGAACTCGGTTAAAATATTATCCAAGTTCGGATCGATCCAGAAGTCCATACATTAGTATGGCCAAATAGGGCTGATTTTGATCCAGCGACCCTACATGATTGGTCTGAGCATTTACCTGAACTGAAAAGAATGGCAAAGTGTTGGTCTCTTGAAAAGACAAAAGATATCGAAACATCGCCAGGACTTACGCAAAAAACCACGGCGCAGGCATAATTTAAGCACTAACAAAGGAAAATATGGCTGAATACAGAATTGCGGTAATTCGAGGAGACGGAATTGGGATTGAGGTGATAGAGGAAGGCATCAAGATCCTCACCGCTATCGCCGATAGGTATGACATCAAATGGGACTTTGTGGAGCTCCCTTGGGGTTCAGATTACTATTTTGAGCATGGGCACATGATGCCAGCAGATGCCCTTGATACCCTTGCGGCGTTTGACCAGATTTATCTTGGCGCAGTCGGACACCCCGACATCCAAGACCACATTGCACTTAATGGACTTCTGCTGCCGATCCGACGTAGATTCGATCAGTACGTCTGTGAGCGGCCCAGTGTCCTCTATCCCGGTATTAATACACCACTCAAGGACAAGGATGCTTGGGACATTGATCTCGTGGTCATAAGAGAGAACACAGAAGGGGAATATGCCAACGTTGGTGGGTTTCAGTACCAAGGGTTCCCCGAAGAAATTGGCGTGCAGGTTGGCGTATTTACGCGACATGGCTGCGAGCGTATCATCACTTATGCCTTTGAGCAGGCTCGCGCACGAGATAAGAAACGCAAAGTCACTTCGATCACCAAGTCGAACGCGCAAGGTTACGGCATGATTGTATGGGATACAGCCTTCGAGCGGGTCGCTGAAAAGTATCCCGACATAGAAACGGAATCGTTGCTTGTGGACGCAGCATGTATGGATTTCGTGCGGAGGCCCGAAGACTTTGATGTGGTCGTCGCCAGCAACCTGTTTGGCGATATTCTCACGGACATCGGTGCTATTATCACCGGAAGCATGGGATTGGCTCCGAGCGGCAATATCGACCCGCAACGTCGGTTCCCGTCGATGTTCGAGCCGGTTCACGGGAGCGCACCGGACATCATGGGGATGGGCATCGCGAATCCGCTGGCAGCAATTATCTCCGGTTCGATGATGGTCCGCTTTATCGGTGAGGTGGAAGCGGCGGAAACAATAGATGCAGCTGTACTGAAGGTCGTTAAAGAAGGCAAAACCCTCCCACCAGATCTCGGTGGTCAAGCCTCAACCTCACAGGTTGGCAACGCTGTGGTGAATGCACTCGGCTAATGTGTTTCAAAAATCCTTTTTGTTAGGCGATGCATTGGCATTTGAGTCCCTAATTTCAGCGCGAAAGGAAGCCATGATCTCAGAATACATTGACAAAATCAAATCTGGTGGATCTCTACAAGTCAGTGAAGCCGAGCAATGTTTGAATACAATACTCGAAAAAGATGTACCGGACCGACAAATAGCAGAACTGCTTATAGCACTCTCTGAAAAAGGCGAAAGTGCGGATGAGATTCTCGGGTTTGCGAAGGCATTATTAGCAAGGTCGAGACTTGTTCCTTTGCCTACCAACACCATCGACTCATGTGGTACGGGCGGTAGCGGTTTGAATCGGTAATATCAAACCCTTGGGACAATTGATGTAGAGATGGGCAGACAGTTGGCAGAAGTACTCCGCCAACTTGGGCGGAAACGGTTCTTATAGTAAAACCTGTAATTAATTGGGCACTCTCGAACAGTCTGAATACCTA
>VXZK01000361.1 GCA_009845545.1 Candidatus Poribacteria bacterium | reverse complement strand
CTATTCATTACACCTCCCCTCAAATTAGACCCGGATAATTTGGCGAAGGTATTGTAAGATCCTCGTAGAGACCGGTGTAAAAAACGGACGGCGTGCAGTCTTCATATACCTCAAAGTTCAACGGAATTGGAAAGTAGTCGGGTTCTTCGTCTGCGAATACGTCTAAGGCGCGCTGGAAGAAAGTTGTCTTGCCGGTCTGCCGCGGCGCGAAGATAACGATATAGCGTCCCTCTTTGACGCGCATAACGAAATCCGCAAGTTCAGTCGCGCGGCTGACGACATAATTCTTCTCTGGATGAACGGGACCTTGCGTTCCAAAGCGTCGCATTTCTCTGCCCTTAAATTCTGAGACTAAGTGTAAGTTTTCTTCATATAGCAGACAGTTTCAATAAGAATACCACACCCGGATTTTATTGTCAAATGCTTTGCAGGTTGCAGGTTGCAAAAAGCCTTGCATCTGAGAGGTCAATTAGGATATAATGCAGTTGTGCGAAACTTCCAAAACGACTGACAAAAGGCACATACGCCGACGGTGGGATTATCGTCTTAACTCGTAAATCAATGAATGGAAAATTTGAATTGCTCCGACCCCCTACGTCTCAGGCGTCTGCTGGATTTCCATATTGGTTATAGTAAATATGAACTTCCAAACACACTGCGACCGTTATCTACAAAACATCTACCGCACGCAAACCAGCACCGAGGCAACCCCAGAACTCTCGCTATACCCACACCTCCAAGCCTTCCTTGAAGAACTACTCGTTGACCTGGGCAGAGATACCGTCCGATTAACACAAGAACCGAGACAACTGGAGCAGATTGGGAGACCCGATTTTATTGCAATGGATGGGATGCTGCCTGTGGGCTATATCGAAGCGGAAGCCTACGGTAGAGATTTGGACGCGCTTACAGGACACGCGGCAGCACAGAACGCGCGCTTCATCGAAAACCTTGATAACTTCATCCTCACCAATTTCGTCGAATTTCGACTATATGCGGACGGAGTGTTACGCGCGACAGCAAACATTGAGGATTCGCCTGAAAATTTAGAGGGGCTACTGGAGCGGTTTCTGGACGCTGGACAGGTCGAAATCACGTCGCCTGAGGTACTCGCCAGATACCTCGCCAGACGGACGCGGGAACTCCAGACACAGATTGCGACGACACTCACCGATGAAAACAGTGAGATTTACGGGATGTTCTCGGCGTTCAAGGAGCTGCTCATCTCTACATTGACACCGGACGATTTTGCGGATATGTACGCGCAAACCCTCGCTTACGGGTTGTTCGCCGCACGCTGCACACTCCCGAACGCGACGCACTTCTCGCGACACACCGCTGTTGATGCGCTCCCAAGGTCAAACCCGTTTCTCGTCCAACTCTTTCATCACGTTGCCTCCCCGACATTGGAGACGAATGTCACCTATATTCTGGACGACATCGCAGCACTGCTCCGAAATGTCCCGACAGAGATGCTCCGCACGGCGTTTGCTGCGAGAAATCATCTTGAGGATCCGGTTATCCACTTCTATGAGACGTTCCTCGCCGAATACGATCCGCAGCGGCGTGTCGATCGCGGTGTCTATTACACACCACCGCAAGTTATCTCCTATATCGTTAGGTCTGTGGATAGCCTGTTGAAAACAGACCTAAATAGACCCGACGGTCTCGCCGATGACAACACGCTCATTCTCGATCCGGCGACAGGGACGGGTGGTTTCCTTTTGACAGTGCTGGATCAGGTCCGAGAGTATGTAGCCGAGACTTACGGCACCGGAGAGTGGACGCAGTATGTCAACGCGCAATTGGTCAGGCGGATTTTCGGGTTTGAACTGCTCGTCGCGCCGTATACAATCGCGCATCTGAAGTTGAGTCTGTTCTTGCAATCACAAGGCTGGCGCGCAGATGAACGCCTCGGTATCTATCTCACGAATACTTTGGAACAACCGGACGAGATGCAGCCTTCTATTCCCTTTGCGGGGTTCATTTCCGATGAAGCGAACGCGGCGTTGTCAGTGAAGCGGGATGAACCTATCCTTGTGATCCTTGGCAATCCACCCTATCAGCGTCATTCTGCTAACCCAAGTCGTGACGCTGACGGAAACTTAAATTTCATCGGACGATTGATGGAGGATTATAGGAGCGTTGATGGAGCACCGATGACAGAACAAAACGTGCAAGCACTTCAGGGAGACTATGTAAAGTTTGTCCGGTGGGCACAGTGGCGAATTGATCGAAATGGTGAGGGTGTTATTGGCTATATTGTAAATCACGGATTTTTGTACGGTATCATCTTTCGTGGTATGCGGCAAAGTTTAATGAATAGTTTCAACACTATCTATTGTTTTAATTTGCACGGCAGCAGCAGAGTTGGAGAAATTGTACCTGATGGTGAAACCGATGAAAATGTCTTTGATATTCAGCAAGGCACTGCAATTCTGTTGTGCGTTAAGGAACGCGATAACGTCGCGCCAGCAAAAATCTATTATGCTGATCTATGGGGAAGTCGGACGGAAAAATACGCGACCCTCTCACATACTGATGTTCAGACCACAGCATGGATAGAGTTAACCCCTGATTCGCCATTCTATCATTTTGTGCCGCGTCACGATCAACATATAGAAGAATACGAAGCTGGTTGGGTACTCACTGACATCTTTCAAGCAAGTTCAATTGGGATAATAACAGCGCGGGACAGACTCACTATTCATAATACCCCAGAAGCGGTGCGCGCCACCGTTACTGATTTTACATCACTCTCTGAATCCGAGGCACGACAGCAATATAGGCTGCCGAGGGACAGGCGTGATTGGCAAATTCGTCTCGCCCAAGAAGATCTTCAAAATCACCCTGAAGTGGAACAACACATTGTGCCAATCAATTATCGCCCGTTTGATACGCGATATACCTATTACACAGGTCAGTCGCGTGGGTTTCACTGTATGCCACGACCTGCAATTATGTCGCATCTCCTGATGGGTGAGAACCTTGCCCTCTGCACGCATCGCATCATTCGGAGTGCGACTACGTGGCAGCACGTCTTTGTTACCAACAGAATTACGGATGGTAATTGTGTGTCAAATACGGATGGTCCTACTCATGTTTTCCCGCTTTACTTGTATCCGAATCCAGAGGAATTGGGGATATCGACAGAGCGGTCGCTCAATTTCCAACCTGCCTTTCTGACCGCGCTTTCGGAGGCGTTGGAGCTCCCACAAACCGCGCCGTTTAACCTTCCCGAAGGCGTTTCGCCGGAGGAAATTCTTGCCTATATCTATGCGGTTTTGTATAGTCCGACCTATCGGGAACGGTATTACGATTTCCTAAGATACGATTTTCCGCGTATCCCGTTGCCCCAAGATATTGCGCAATTCCGCACACTCGCTACGTTGGGGCAACGATTAATGGATTCACATCTGTTGGAAGATGTCCCGCGCCCCGAGGGGACACCGGCATCGCATCGGTTTGAGGGTGAAGGTGACGGCGTTGTTGGAAGGATCCGTTATTTGGATGGACAGGTCTGGATTAACCCCACACAACATTTCACGGATGTGTCCGAGGAAGTATGGGAATATGAGATTGGTGCGTATCAGGTGTGTGAGAAGTGGTTGAAGGATCGGCGCGGAGAGGTGTTGCGTCATGAAGATGTGCGGCGGTATCGTGCGATTTTAGTGGCTGTTGCGGAGACGCTGAGCGTTATGGGTGAGATTGATTTGGTTTTGTGGTAGGTTATTTTTCTGAGAATGTCCTCGTCCAATAACAACCTTTTCACAATAAAAGTAAATTCTTCGGAAACGGCATAATGCAGCTGCGTTTTCTCGCGCGCATCTTTGAGATTGACATTGATTTCTCAAGGAAACCGATATTAATCCGAGCCAGAGGGGGCATCTAAAAGTGTTGAGCGATTAACTTTGAATTCAAAACCGTATTGTCGGACAACTGATTTGACAGTGTCTGTAATCCAATCGTCAACGTAAGGGGATGTGAGAACTTCGCGTATCAACGTGTTAACATCAACATTGACATGCATGCCAATTTTATATATATCGCGGAATTCTACATTTTCTAAGGAAGAATCTGGATTTATTAAATTGCCGTGGTTATCAACATAAGTCATTAGAGAAAATGGATGTTGTGGAATAATTGCACGGAATTCTCGTTCGTATTCAAATGGTTTCCGCTTATGGAAATACCAAGTATACAACATACTCATTTCGTTTAACTTTTGTGTGATTGGGTATTCGTAGTGATTGATGTATTTAATTTTGCCGAGAATGACATCATAATCATCTACTAAGCAGTTTTTAAAATCCCCGAAGGTTGTTTTGATAGCAATGCCGTTATTGTGCATGTGATATTTTTCCCACATCGCCATCGATTCTTCTGTGGCATGATGCCAACAACTGCACAAAGTATATTTATGCCAATTTTCTTGGAATTTCTCTAAAGTGGTAATATCACCGATTGTGTGTTTATAGTGCTCCTTAACTGGTGGAGGGGTAAAACCTTCTTTCTAAAGGATCTTCAAACTTATCTGCTCGTGTAAAGTATAGACTTTTGGTGCCTAAAAGACTAACAAATTTCTCAAAACTCATATATTTCCATAAGAAATCAGCATCATCAGGCAGCTCAATTCCAGGAAGTTCGAGGAGCATAGGGGTTCCTTGATCAAATTAATTACGGATTATCGTTGCGTTTGATATAAAAGGACACGGAGAATCTTGAAGGCGTAGCATCAAAATTGCCATCTTTGGGGAGATGTATTTTCCAATGTTTGTAGTCTGTTGAAGGTGGACTGAAGGTAGAATTTTCTGCGCCAAATCTCCGTTCTAACGCCGAAGCGAATATTTTGAATACCTCGATCTCTGTTTCGCCCTTTATGGGACCATCCGCAAGTTTCGATATTGTGTGTTTAATGCTTTCTTGGTCTTCCGTATTAATATTGATCGGTGAAATCTTGATCTGTTCAATGGTATAAGTGCTTTTGTTAGTCACTCTATTATCCTCCGTTCTACAAAATATGGTAGATTTCAGAATTAATGATACACGCTGTATCCGGTGTGATTGGGAATGCAGATCGCATTTGGGCGTGTCCGCCGCAAAACAGCGCCTCCCCTTAGAACTACTTGGGCGGGGAGCTCTTACCCTTATGTCTGGGGTGAATGTATCTAATTATTTTCAAAATTGACCGGAAGCCTGATTGAACACTACATAAAAGTATTACATAGTTCTGGAAGGATAGCAAGTAAAAAGTAACATGTGAGATGTCCACACCACGTTACTGCTCGTAGGTTGGGTTGAGCGGTGAAAGTTAAAAAACCTACAATCTACGCGATGAATCTCTGCTTTGATGCCGCATCCAAATAGATAGCCATAGCAAAACCCAATATCCAAACGCTGACAATGTGAGGATATGTTGGGTTTCACTCGGTTTTTGATAATTTTAGGTTTTTGTTGAAATTAAAATTATTTTCTATGTGGGTTTTCAGTAATATCCCGTTCAACCCAACCTACGGCGGCCTCAAATCAATGGCTTAAAATCCGTGTCATCCGTGATAATCCGAGATTCAGACAGAAATATAAACATGCCGCCCTTACAGGGCTTAGGTCTTTTTGGGCACACACTGCTATAAACATAACGTCCCTACGGGACTGAAGAGGGTTTGAAGTTTTCAAGGGTTCCGCGGAGTATCCGGTTCGGTTGGGAAACCGAACCTACCGGCCTGGGGATCGCGACGGTTATTTTTTCTAAAATTGACACCTATGGTGCGGTTAGAAACCGCACCTACCGGGCCTGGGGACCGCTAAATTGACACCTAT
>VXZK01000273.1 GCA_009845545.1 Candidatus Poribacteria bacterium | reverse complement strand
CTTAACTATGCTCTATAAATCTTGCAGCTCACCTCTAATTGTTGCTTAACTTCAGTAAAGCCCATAATTATTGAAACACATCAAATCGAAGCAATGCTCATCTTGTTCCTCCCTGATAAGGGGTGTTTTTGCTGGAGTGTTTCTTATAGGCGGGTTATCTTCTTAAAAGTGTTCATTTATTTTTGGATTTTACCATAAATGCCCCTGGAGACAAATTTGACTTTGGGCGCGAAATGTGGTATCATTTATGAAAAATCGGGATTCATAAAAAAATGCGGGAAAGTGTAGAACTTGTCATCCGAAGTGTTCACTTGATAGCGGCGATCATCTGGTTCGGAGGCGTATTCTTTTCTGCCTTCATCGCAACACCAATCCTGCAGCGAAACTTGTCAACGGAAGACCTATTAGCAGTTCATAACCGTTTTCGGACTTGGATACGATTGATGATTCATGTCCTCCTGACAACAGGGGCGATGGCGTTCTTTATCGTTGCATGGAATAACGGATTTTTTGCGCAGCAGAGTGGTAGCGATTTCAAAACCTACATGTTAACTTTCGTCGCAAAACTTGCGGCGTTCGGTGTGATGGCACTTTTTTGGGGGGTATACAGTTCGCTCTATCGACGACACCTTGAAGGTACTCCGCCCGATAGCGATGCACATCTCAACCAGAGCCCCTATATCAATGTGTGGAAATGGTTAACGCTGGTTGCGGGATTAATCGTTTTTGTACTGGCATTGCTGGTGAAGCACTAATTTCAAAACATCATATCTTTTTGGAAGATTCGGAGATTGGAACATTAAAAAAGCGTTCCTCTCGTCTCTTCTGGATTATCTAAGAAACATGCAAAATACCAAAGTTCAAGCAGTCTCATGGAATATCACCCGATTGTGTAATCTGAAATGTACGCACTGCTACCTCCCCGCAGGATTCGTAGACACAAGCGAGTTAGAAAACGGACATCTTCATTTGTCCGATATTCAGAACCTAAAAGGATATGCCAGAGATGCTGAGTTAAGTCAATCACAATGCTTCCGTGTCATTGATGAGATCGCCGAAATCAACCCGCATATCCTCCTCATTCTCACCGGTGGAGAACCGTTATTACGCCCGGATATCTTGGAGATATCGAAATATGCCTCCGATACCGGGTTTCTTGTTGTCATGGGCACAAACGGTGTACTGCTCAACGACGCAGTCGTCGAAAAGATGCAACAGCACGGTGTCACCGGCGCAGGTGTGAGTCTCGACTCTATCCAACCTACAAACCACGACAAGTTCCGGGGTATGGAGGGCGCGTGGAAAGCGACGATGAACGGTATTGAGGCACTCAAACGCGCACAAATGGATTTCCTCGTTCAGACCTCCGTGACGCAGTGGAATTACGACGAAATTCCAAGAATCGTGGAGTTCGCTTATCAACTCGGTGCGAAGGTGCTAAATCTCTATTTTCTCGTCCGAACCGGCAGAGGTAAGACGGTCATGGACCTTACGCCTACGCAATATGAAAAGATGCTTGAGACAATGTTCGAGTTACAAGCAGCTTACACGGGAAAGATGCTCATTGCTGCGAAATGCGCCCCGCACTACAAGCGCGTTATCTATGGACAGCAATCCGACTCCGCTTTCCTCCAAGGGTATCCCAGCGGTACCTGTCCGTGTGGTATCTATTACTGTCGTATCACGCCTGAGGGTGAACTGACCCCGTGTCCTTACCTACCTGTTAGTGTTGGAAACCTCAAAGACGAAAGTTTTGTTAAACTCTGGAATGCATCGAAAACCTTTCAGGACTTACGAAATCGAGATCTGCTTGAGGGGAAGTGCGGGGCATGTGAATTCAAAGAGGTGTGTGGCGGTTGTAGAGCACGTGCTTATGCAACGACAGGCAACTACCTCGCTGAAGATGCATCGTGTGAATATGAACCGGGGTCACAGTCAGCTAAAAGCGAGGGTTCAAACCTCGCCAGCGACACGTCACCTGTTCAAATTGAGAAAAGAGTCGCTTTTGCGACGGAAACGGATTACGAATTGCAGTGGACAGAAGCCGCAGAAAAAAGATTGAAACGTGTGCCGTCATTTGCGCGGGGTATGGTCGTCAAAAGCGTCGAGAAATATGCACGTGAACACGGCTATCGGGAGGTTACTCCCGAAATGATGCAAGCCGTCAAGAAACGTTTCGATAAAACCGGTATTCCGTCCTTCAGACCAAAACGCTAATGTGAAGTAGTAGGCACACGCCGTTGTGCCGCAACAACCATTAAATAAACTCATATGCTGACAACAGAACAGATAACATTTTTTCAGGAACACGGATACCTGATTCTTAAAGATCTCATTGATTCGGAGATAATCGACAAGTGGCGAACACAGGTATGGGAGCATTTTGGTTCCAGTTTTGAAACGCCAGAGACGTGGCCCAACGACTATGAGATTCCTGGATTTAGTTTCTCACCGGTCTTTGGACACCTGCCTGTGATGCAAGAGATTAGCGAGCAACTTGGTGGTGGACAATTTTTTACGGGTGGTGGCGGTTCACCAATTATCAAATGGCCCAACTCTGAAGAAGCGTGGGCAATGCCTAAAGATGGACACATTGACGCGTATGGTGCCGTTGCTGGCTGGAGTCCTTTTATGTTCGGGGCAACAACCTACCTTTATGATGCTGAACCTAAAGGCGGTGCTTTCGTTTTTTGGCCCGGAAGCCACCGATCAACGCATAAATACTTCCTCCAATACCCTGAACAGATTGACGGCAGTTTCTACGATATTGAAGATTGGGGCTGGCATGTGCTTTCAGATTTATCGCCAGAGGGACCCCGCGAGTTTGTTGGTGCTGCGGGTGATGTTGTCCTGTGGCACGCGTTTTTGTGCCACACCGGATCGGAAAATGTGAGAGATGTTCCCCGTTTTGGCCTCTTTACGCGCTACGCCCACAAACAGCAGGAAGAGATTAAATACGAAATTCCAGAGGATCTCTGGAAATATTGGGCAATTTAAGAAATGGTTATCAGCCCTTTGCCCTTTGCCGATAGAGGTAACTTGTATGCTAACAACAGAACAGATTGCATTTTTTCAGGAACACGGATACCTGATCCTCCAAAATTTTATTGATTCGGAGATAATTAACGGATGGAGGGAACAGATCTGGAAGCATTTTAATTCCAGTTTGGAAACACAAGAGACATGGCCCAACGACTATGTTGTACAAAACTTCAGTTTTTCGCCACTCTTCGGACAGTTGCCTGTGATGCAAGAGATAACTCAGCAACTCGGTGGTGGACAATTCGCAGGGGGTGGCGGTTCACCACTTGTCAAATGGCCCAACCCAGAAGAAAAATGGGCAATGCCCGGCAGCGGGCATATTGACGCTTATGGTCCCGGCGGTTGGAGCCCTTTTATGCTGGGGGCGACGACCTACCTCTACGATGTCGAACCCAATGGTGGTGCGTTTGTCTTTTGGCCCGGAAGCCACCATTCAACACATAAATACTTTCTGCAATATCCAGAGCAGATTGATGGTAGCTTCTACGATATCGAGGATTGGGGATGGCATGTGCTTTCGGATTTATCGCCAGAGGGACCCCGCGAGTTTATTGGGGCTGCGGGTGATGTTGTCCTGTGGCACGCGTTTTTGTGCCATACCGGGTCAGCGAACATAAGAGATATTCCGCGTTTTGGGATCTTTGCACGCTACTCACATCAAAAGCGGGAGGAGATTAAATACGAAATTCCAGAGAACCTCTGGAAATATTGGGCAATTTAGTTTTTCTCGTCCGAACCACCAGGAAAATTAAAAAAGGAGATAGTTGCAAGGACTTCTAACGCTGAATAAAACCGAATAAAAGCGTATATTTTACTTAACTTTTACTGCGTATGGTGGTATAATTATTATGTCCTTACGGCAGGGTTTTCTACCCGCATCACACGATGCGGTTCCTGCCAACCCAGTAGAAAGGGCGTGTAAGGAATAAGGATAACACGTATGTTACGAAGTCATAAAATAGCGTTAAGACCTACGGATCGTCAGCGTCGCTGGTTTGCGATGCAGTGCGGTTATGCCGATGTTGCATTTAACTTTGCCTTGTCTGCATGGCATGCGGGTGTCCCGAAGTCGCAGTTGCGCAAGACATTTAACGCCCGGAAGCACCAAGAGTTTGAGTGGTGTAAGGAGATGGATCAACGCGCTGCGATGTATGGGATTATGAACCTTGAAGATGCGATAACTCGCTATCACAAGGGACAGAATAATCGTCCGAAACGTAAGAAACGCAGGTCACGTCAGTCGTATCAAATGGAATCAGCGAAGATAACGATTGACGGTAGCCGTGTAAAACTCCCAAAGATTGGTTGGGTTTCAATGCACGAGGAAGTGCGATTTAAGGGTGAAGTTGTCAACAGAGTGACCATTAGCAGAACGGCACATCGTTGGTTTATCAGCGTCAGCGTCGAAACGGAAGATACTCAGATAGTAGTTGACCCTACTGCCCGCGTTATCGGCATTGATGTTGGCATCAACACACTGGCGACGCTCGACGATGGCACGAAGTTTGATAACCCACGTCCGCTTAGGCGTTACGAGCGTAAACTCGTACGTGAACAGCGGAAGTTAAGTCGCATGCAATACCAGTCAAACAACTCCTATAAACAAAAACTAAAAGTGGAGAAAATCCACTATCGCATCTCATGTATAAGGCAGGATGCACACCACCAAGCGACCCATCGTATTCTGAAGCGTGCGAGTAAGATTGGTATTGAGACACTTAAGGTTACCCATATGCTGAAGAATCGGAAAATAGCGAAAGCGTTAAGTGATTCAGCGTTAGGGGGTTCCTTGCGATGCTGAAGTCGAAAGCGGATGCGATAGGTATAGAAATCGTGGAAGCATCGCAGTTTTTTGCGTCAAGTAAAACGTGCAGCAACTGCAGGCATAAGAAGGAAGAACTCACGTTAGCAGATAGAACGTATTGTTGTGAGGAATGCGGATATAGCGAGGATCGTGACGTTAACGCTGCTATCAACTTAAGAACCATCGCGGTCGGTGGGACCGAGATGTAAAACGCCTGTGGAGTTTGTAGTCTACTTGTATCAACGGGGTGCAGGGGGGACAGGCAGTAAACGGAAGCAGGAACTGCACTGAAATCTACGGGTTTATTCCGTAATATTCAGTGAAAGGATAACAGAAGATTATGAAGGAACAAAATAGTGCACAAGAACGGATTACCGATGTGGAAGAACGCTTGACACGTGTCGAAAATCTACTCGTTAGTATCAATGAGAAGTTGGACCAACGTTCTGGTATCGGTGAAGTCAACACCGAGAAGGCGGAAGCGTTCAAGGAATGGGTCACCGATTACGTCTCAATGCGGTTACAGCAACTCGTCCCAGAGACCTGCGATCACCCCGATGCAGCCGTGCTTCACGACGGTCCCTATCTTGACAATACCACAGTGCCTTGCACGGAGGAAGTTGAACACCGGGTCAAACGGATACCGATCCCGTTTGTCCGTGAGATGGTTGTTCAGCGCGTCGCTGAAAATGCGCGGGACGCTGGGATTGAACGTGTAGATATTGATTTCTTCGAGAAAGCCGCAACATTTTGACAATGTAAAGCCACAGGGGAGTTCCCTCTGCCTAATTTCGATTGGAAGGACTTCTTAAAGGCACCGCTGTAGAGAGAACAATCTTAAAACCGGACATGTTCCGAACACGAGCACGATTCACCAAAACCATCGTGGAACGTAGTGGAACGATGCCCCAGGGACCCATAATTAAACGGAATTAGTCGTTTTGGACTTGCAAAAAGTTGTTGAAAGTCGCTTTGAACCC
>VXZK01000184.1 GCA_009845545.1 Candidatus Poribacteria bacterium | reverse complement strand
AAATAATACCTTAAGAATAAAATCATCTTTGGGACAAATGCGTTGGCACGGATATTGCATGAATTAAAATAAAACCCAAGTTGCGACGTGAAAGATCGCAAAATGTTCATTTGTTTTGGTTTATAGTATTTCCTCTTTATACCGCACAACTTAAGTAAGGAGAGGTGTAAAAATGAAGTTCAAGAGAAAATCTATTATTGGATTGTAGGCAACGATGGGAATTGTTTTCGCGGGGATTGGTTTTGTTTATGCCCAAACCGCAGCAGATGTGGATTATGATGGCGATGGCGTAGTTGGGGTTGGCGATTTCTTGTTGTTTGTCGCCAGATTTGGGACCAATCAGGGCGATCCGAATTATGAGGCAGAATACGATCTGGATGGTGACGGACAGGTGGGTGTGTCAGACTTTTTGGTGTTCTTTGGGTTTTTCGGTCAAAGTGCTGTTCCCAACGATGCACCGGTATTGCAGCGGATTGGCGACCAGGGTGTGCCAAAAGGCGGTACCCTGACCCTGGAGTTGGTCGCTTCGGATCCGGATGGAGATAACTTGACTTACTCGGTGAGCGGTAATCCGGCGGGATCGTCGCTGTCGGGAACTACTTTCCTTTGGACGCCGACGAGCGAGTCTGAAACGCATCGGGTGACGTTCACAGTAAAAGACGGCAAAGGTGGGACGGATACCGAGACGATCACTCTCAGAGTCGTGGAGTTCCAGTTTAAGTTGATTGGACACCGGATCCAGACCGAGTTGCCCAGCTTTGTCAATATTCTGTTCCAGGTAATTGATTCCGATAACTGGGGTGTGAGTTCTTTAAGCACTAACCACTTTGAAGTGCGCGAGAACGGTCAGCCAGTGTCCCCCACCGAGTCGAAGATGCACGTTCGCAAGCGGGAGGCCATTACCCAGAGTTATACGGTCAGGACAGTTCTGATGCTCGACACCAGCGCGAGCGTAGAGCCGCATCTGGCGCAGATTAAAGAGGCAGCCATCACTCTGGTAAAAAACATGACCAATCAGCAAGAGATCGCCTTATACGAATTTTCTGAGGAGCCGGTGCTTTTGCAGAATTTTACGAATGATGTAGATGCCTTGATCAGGGCGATCCAGGGGATCCGTTTGGGTTTTGCGACCACCAACCTGTACGGTAGTGTTATCGCCGGAAGTGCACGGTGGTGGGATGCTTTTACGACAACTGGCGTACAGCAGGGGGTTATGATCATTCTGACCGACGGGAGCGACACGCAGGGATCTCATACTCTGTCAGAGGCACTTTCGGCGCGGGGAGATAAGAATATTTATACGATTGGTCTGGGGAACGAGATTGATCCGGAAGTTCTACAGGAAATTGGCAACGCCGGGTTTTTCCAAATCACCGACGTAAGCAAATTATCTGCCCAACTGACGGCTCAGTTTGTCGAGATTCAAAGTAGGATAGCTTCGTTCGCGGACAGCTTTTACTGGTTGAAGTACCTGAGTCCTAAGCGTGGAGATAGGGCTCATGAACTGGAGTTGAGCGTGAAGGGAAATCAACTCAATTCCACGATTGAAGGAGAGTTCTACAGCAGGGATTTCTGTTCGGTGCGCCAGGGTGTATATGTCAACTATTCGCCGTGTTCCGATTCCGATCCTGAAGGGGTCAAGGATCTGCAGATAACCAGGGGCGATACGGTGCGCCTCCAGGCAGTGACGTATCCGGGAGCCGAGACTCCACAGTATAGCTGGGAGTCAAGCAATAGCGATATCGTCGTGATCGAGCCAGACCCGGTTGATGCGTCGGTGGCGTGGGCTATTGCGGTTGGGGATAGGGTACAAATAGTTAATTCGTTAGAGGTGTGGCCGATTGCGGTTAGGGACACCTTGCGGACAGCGACTCTAAGGGTGTTTGACCAATCGAATAGGTTGGACAGGCAGGTGGAGGTGGAGGTGAGAGGAGAGGTGCGGTTGGAGTTACCTACACACTATTTTCCACTGCCGGGGGGCGCATCGCTGGAGATGATATGGATAGAGCCGGGAACATTTCATATGGGATCGTTGGAGGGGCTTTGGGATGATGAAGGACCAGTGCATGAGGTGACAATCAGTCAGGGATTCTACTTGGGGAAGTATGAGGTAACGCAGGAGCAGTGGGAGTTAGTGATGGGTACGCGTCCCTGGCGACGTCAAGATCATTATGTGCGTTCTTGGCCGAGTTATCCTGTCGTGTATGTATCGTGGGAGGATGCTCAGGAATTTATCAGTCGTTTGAATGCGTCGTTGAGTAGAAATTTGTACCGTTTGCCAACAGAGGCAGAGTGGGAGTATGCGTGTCGGGCTGGGACAACGACGCGCTGGTCTCATGGAGATGCCTGGGCTCAATTGCAGCATTATGCGTGGTATAATGAGTCGTCTTTTTATGAGTCTGGTCATATAGTAGGACGAAAGCGAGCGAACCCCTATGGATTGTATGACATGCATGGTAATGTATCGGAGTGGGTGCAGGATTGGTATGATCGTGATTATTATCGTTCTTCTCCATCAGTGGATCCGCAGGGTCCGTTGTCAGGTTCGAATCGCGTTATCCGGGGCGGCAACTTCGACAGCTTCGACTCGGATGTGCGGTCGGCGAGTCGCAGCAGCGAGTGGCCCGGCGGTCGCGGCTCCCGCCTCGTTGGGTTTCGCCTTCTGAGACAGGCTCAGTAGCTCTTTTCTCTTTAACGCTTTAACGTTTTGGGCCTTATCCCCCGGTCTCGTTACTTGGTGAACTAGCTTGGGGAACGGCCAGTTGTACACCTACCGCTGCGATGTAGGCTCCGCCTGTGCCTACGAGGAAAGGGGAGACGAGTTGCGTGGTTCGTGTGTGCGGTTTTTGTCTTGGGGATAAACTGGCGTGAGCGCAATGCCAAGCATGTAGTTGTCTGAATCAGGATGGAAGGATGATCAGGCTGAGGATGGTATCCTGACCGACCTGATGGGCATTTCGCTGCAGATTGAGGGAAATGTTTGCCACTATTGATTGAGATTACATGATCGGTCACGCACACGATGGAGAGAATCGCTTATTTTAAAGACAAATCCTGACCAATAGGAGGTATTCGCATGAATGGAATAATGGGAATAATAATAGGAATTGTTGTCACTATAGGGGTAGCTTGGGGCTTCTACTATCTCCAAGGAAAGAGGGATAAAGAGCTAGCTAACACAAAGGAAATAATGGGTCTTTTGGTTGAGGTCAAGAATAATGTCAGACTCGGATTGGCTATCGTAATAGTTACCATTGGATTGGGTTTCACATTACTCCTGATCCACGACGGAGACAAGAATTCTGTTCAATCACCGATCGAAAACAACAAGGTTGAGGTCAGTGCAATCCCGGACTCAATCCAAAAAAAAGAAAAGGAAAAGGACTTCTTTCACTACAAAGACCGCGGCTTGGCCGAACGCCTGAGTGACGAGCTATCAGACACTCAGGCGCAAGGGAACGACGAGAGTATGGAACAGCGGACGAACCGCCTGAATCGCGTAATTGAGGATAATCCCCTTATTGCAGACCTTCGTGATCGGGCTCGACAATACAAACCTCCATTTCAGTATATCGGAACTCCAGTCCAGGTCGGAATCCCAAGCGGAAATCGGCCTCAATCACGTACTGTTTATGTAGCCTTCGAAAGCGAATTCGCCGGAAGAGTTGTTGAAATCAGGAATCCCAAAAACGAGAAGCACCTGACGTTGCGAGCAATAGGCGCATTCCATCACACGACCTCGGTAGACTTCCAGATGAACAGGCGGCAAGCGATATATCTATTTGGTCGCGTCAACACGACAGCCAAGGCAGTGGCATTCATTCTTCCGCCATCGACACAACCCAAAGGCATTTCAGAGCACCAGTCATTTGCGCCGCTGGACGAACCAAAGTCTCAGTAGAATAGCGGAAAGCGCGATGGCGGAGAACTGTGGCCTAAATCTAGGATACGGTCGGAGGCCAAGTTTCCGTTCAGAACCAAGAACCATTGATTGTTTCGTACCACAGCAAAAGCCCGACTTGATTAGAACAGGCCGGGCTTTTGCTTTTGTGAATGCTGTTTAAGGGACAAGATTGGGAGATCGCATCACTCATCTAACATATCCTAAAATGCCTCCAGACTAGACACCTAGACCGCCGTGCGGAGCAACTGCTTGAGGCGTTGTTCAAAACTTGAATTTTAGAATCACCTTTTGACGTGACAGATGCTGGTATAATCCCTACATTTATTTTGCTGCCGGAAGAGTCACAATCCACAAAAGAGGAAAAGATGAACCATTCGAGCGGACTCGATCCTGTTATAGAGTTGTACAAAAAGGACGTCGATCGAACACTTATTCGCAAGAATCTCAAACTTTCTCATGAGGAACGGTTGCAAAATGCGATGGAACTTCAACGTTTTGCACAGGAGTTGAGAAAAGCTGGGCGTCGTGTTAAGCGAGCAGCAGGCAGACCCAAAGATCTCGAAACAATTTCAGAACTTGAAGCTATTCGAGAAGAGGAACAAAATGAGGAGTGATTTTCTGCCTATTTTACACATTTGAGTCAAAGGGGTTTACCAATCGTACAAAAAGAATGCCCTGGCATAGTTGATGCCGGGGCATTTCTATTAATAGCTGTTTGCGACCGCGTGCGTGAAAGTCATTGACAAGGCTGGAGAGCCGTCCATAATTTTGATCCGTGAACGCGAAACGTTACAAATAGTTATCCAAAGGAGACACCATGGAACCCTGGTCTTTTCTCCATATCTGCGATATGCAGCCCGGTTCGCCCCGGTCCTTTCGGTTCAATCAGCGAAATATGGACAATTGGCAGACGGCTTACCGACAGATTCAAGGTATTACCGATGTCGATCTGATGCTCGTGGGTGGCGATCTCACGCGGGATGGGGCGCTCCACGATTTTGAGTACGAAGTTGCCAAACGAGAACTCGATGCTTTGCCTTATCCGCATTATGCGATTCCGGGCAATATGGATACGTGCAACAAGCATACGGATAAAAATGGTGCTACCGGACGCGAGGATATTCGCCTGAATGTCACCGCCGAGCAACTGGATCGGTTTGTGCCCTTTTTCGGCGATTTTCCCTGGAGTTTTGTACACAAGAATGTGCGCTTTAGTGGATTTTATGCGGCTGTGGCTGGTTCGGGGTTGCCACATGAGACGCGTATGTGGCACTGGCTCGAAAGTGAGTTGCCGTCTCTTCCCCGCGCGGCGCATCACGTCGTGACGATGCACTATACTCTTTTTATGGATACGCTTGACGAACCCAAATGGGATATTACAAAAGCGGACGAATATAGAGACTGGTATTTTTCGATTGATCCGCCACACAGACAGCGCATTTTTGAGGCTTTTAAAGAGTCCGATGTGTCCATTGTTCTGAGTGGACATATTCACTGCCGCCGTCCGCCCCAGGTTGTTGAGGGTATTTCTTTTTACCGCTGCGCAGGTATAGCGATGCCTCAGGCGGCCGACCGATGGGATGATGGCGATCCTACGTTGGGGTTCTATCGTTTTGACGTGACAGATGCTGGGATAACCCCTACATTTATTTCTTTGACCGAGGAGTCGCAATCTAACGCGGGATATGGTCCAGGGGGACATCCCCGTCCTGAGGAACGCGATTATTCTCTCGCGTGGGAGAAATGAGGAGTGTCTTATGTCTGTTTTACATATTACGTCACCTGTTGCCCCTCCTGAGTGGGCACTTTTGCAACGCGAACTGATGCGCGCGCAGGCTACGGCGTGCGAGGTTTTTTATCATCGGTATTTCGATAGTCGGGGGTATCTCAAGTGCATTCCGCGGTGGGGGGGTAATGATGGGCCAGATGATGCGATAGAGAATCTTACCGGGTATTCGATGGTGCATA
>VXZK01000306.1 GCA_009845545.1 Candidatus Poribacteria bacterium | reverse complement strand
GTGGTAGGATAGAAGATTAAAAAAGACCTCTCACGAATTGCAAGCAAACTTCCAAGTGATTAATATATTAAAAATTTGGGTTATATTCTGCAAAAGGAGATTCTCAATGAAGGTTGATTATATTTTTAAGTTTTTGGTGTTAATTCTGATGCTTATAGGAGCAGTAGTAGCAAGTCACGCGCAAGGCATCAGTGCTGATGAACTTATCATCTACTACAGCTTTAACAAAGATACGCTGAAAGGTGATGATGTCTTAGATGGGTCTGGGAATGGAAATGATGGATTCCTACACGGTAATGACTTAGAAATTGTGGACGGCAAAGTCGGAGAGTGTATGGAATTTCCTGGTAGTGCCGCGCAATATATTTCGGTGCGGGAACACATGTACAAAGACCCTATTGAAGAAATTACGCTTGCCGCTTGGGTCAAAACTGGAGTCAGAGGCATGATCGCCTCGTGGGATCGGAGTGAATTCTTCCGTTTTGCCGTAGGTGATGATGTCGGTGCAAATGCCGGTACAACTTTTGTTGCCTTTGACACCTGTTGTGGGATTCATGATTGGTTTGGCGAAACGGATGTCGCTGATGACAAATGGCACCATGTCGTCGCAACTTTTGACGGCAAAGAGAAACGCATCTATGTTGATGGCGAATTAGACGAGAAAATAGCCGCGCCATCAAAAGTCATCGGGGCAGGGGCTGCGCGATTTGGGTTCATCGGGATTGGTTCAGAAGCCGCTGCGTTTGATGCTGCCGTCGGACCGACGTGGGCATTCAATGGGCTGATCGATGAGTTTTTGCTGTTCCATCGCGCACTCTCTGAAAAAGAGGTAGAAAACCTTGCCAAGGGACAAAGCAACCCGTTTGCTGTGGAACCGACCGACAAACTCACGACGACTTGGGCGGACATTAAGGCATCGAAATAACCAAGAAATCAACGGGTGGTGCCACAGTGCCCACCCGTATCCCTTTCCGTCAAAACCTTAATCATCCGCAGGCGTAATCGCCTCTTGAATCCCGGGCCATTCTCTCCAGATGTCGGTGTAACCCTCATAGCCGTTTTCTTCACAATCCACATGCCGCAATCGGAAAATCGCAGCGTAACGGATATCAGCCGCAGCGTTAGGTGCTGCGCTATGAACAATCTGATGGTGCGTCAGAACGACATCCCCGGCTTTGCCGAGGATCTGCTTAGGGCCTTCAGGCAACTCAGGTCGCGGCATTCCGTTTGCTAAAATCTCATGGCCTTCTTTTTTGAAATAATCGGCGAAGAAACTGTGTGATTTTGGCCAGACGGTGAAGTTTCCGCTGTATGGCTCCGGGACATCCGCAAGATAGACAACAGCAAGCGCAGTAAAACCACGCCGATACACCCCTTTTTCCATACCGTTCGTGCCGCTTCCTAACCCGTCAAGATGTCCACGCGGCTCGTTCGGATCCGTGTGCAACGGGCCGGGAAACCGGAGCGCAACCTGTGCTGAGTTGGGTATCTGGACATTCCCTTCGCCCATCAACGCCTCCGCAATTTGGCGGACAGGCGTTTTTCTGAAAAGATCCACCAACTCTGGAGCTTGGCGAATCTCGTTGCAATAGGATTGTGCCCGAAACCGTTCTAAGTCGCCTTGGTGCATGCCGACCGCGCCGATAGAGTGATTTATCGCCTTTCGCGCCGCATCTACCATCAATCTTGGAACAACACCAGGAACAGAGATATAGCCATTTTCATAAAAATCTAATTTCTGCTTACGAGTGAGCATATTTTTCTTGTCTCCTTACTTTTTGCTGGATGGCGTTTCCATGACATAAGTTTCCTACAAACCTATAGAAACATCAACATATATGGAAACTTGCCCCGAAAGGATTTCTGATTTAGACTCTCATTAACGCAAAAAGTTTAACAGGATTTCTCGGTTATGGCGACCCATTACAACTCTGAAAAGAAAAATTTTGACTAATGGGTGAGGGTATAAACAACGGCGTTGATGCCCATTTTCAGTGCCATATCAGAATACTCGCGCGGGTAGTAATCCTCAGCAGCGTGTTCCCACGCATCGCCAAGATCGGAATTAAAGTTAATCATCATCATCAATCTGCCATAATCATCATAAACACCACGGCAGTATGCTGGATACCCGTCGTGCCGTTCGTAGGTTCGACCATTAAAGAGTGAACGGAGCCCAGGGATTTGGATCAGTTTGTCAATATCAAAAAAGCAGTGGAAGATCGGATGTGACATCGGAATGTCTTCCGGTTCTCGATCTGGGAAAATCTTCTTGAACTCAGTATAAAACCACTTCCATTCACGTTCCCCGTGAAAATCGTCGATAAAGATAAAGCCACCCCGTAAGAGATATTCTCGTAGATTTTCTGCCTCGCTTGTGCTTAACCTCATGCTACCGACCTCAAGCATATAAGCGAAAGGATATTCAAATAACTCCGATGCCCCTACCTCAATAATCTTTTCACGGGGCGCGACCGAAATGTTTGTCTGTTTACTGAGCTGCCAGATAAAATTTCGATCTGAGGCTGGCCAATCCACTTGCCAACTACGCAGTCGTGTGAGTTGCCCGCTATATTTCAAACGAACAAAGGTAAATAGGTCGCTGTCGTCTTCTCCGTCCAGAAGCACCGTGGGGACAGACATTATGACAATAAGCGTTAGCCATAGAATAATTCGCATGATAGCCTTGCTCCAAACAGGGACATCTTAATGCGTCAGTGAATAAACAACGGCATTAATTCCGAGTTTGAACGCCATATCAGAACGCTCACGCGGGTAGAAGCTCTCGGCAGCGTGCTCCCAACCGTCACCGAGATCGGAATTAAAGTTAATCATCGTCATCAACCGTCCATAATCGTCATAAACACCGAGGCACCGCGCTGGAAAACCGTCATGCTTTTCAAAGGCATCGCTTGACAGAGGTCTGTTCTCTTGTTTCCGAGCTGGCAGCACTGCCGAAATAGACATCATCGTGAAGATAGAAAAAACAAGTAAGATACGCATGGTTAAAATCCTCTAAAAAACGTGATACCACACGGAGGTGAGTACGTATGCGGGTTCTACTAAAAGCCGTTCTTTGGCAAATGCGTTGAAATTTAAAGCCCTTGCAACATTAATTCTCCAAATGAGATCACCCTTACCGAACTGTAGTCCGAGGCCTATATTCCCACTCGGATCGAAAGTATACTCGGCATCTGATGCGTTCCAGACTTGTCCTTCATCAAGGAACGCGATTACATACGCGCTCTTGAAAATAGACCACTTCGTTATCTCAGCTAAGGAATAGTGATATTCAATATTAAACAAAAACCCGCGATCTCCGCCGAAAGCATATCGGGAATGCCTGTGCCAATTAGGTGTAGCTTCTCTTTCTACTTCGTCTGCAGGTGCAAATAGCGGGTAACCTCTTAATCCCCCTGGACCACTAATCGCAAATTGGCGTTGTATCGGTAAAGGCTTGTTAGAAAAACCGAGGAGCAATCGTGTACGAATGCGATGTTGACCCAGCGGATATGCATATCGCAGATGCAATTGATAGCGTGTAAAATCAAAATCAGATCCGAAAGATGGGTTACTATGTTCTACGAAGAGTGTGTTGTACCAACCGAGGGAATTTGCCCGCGTATCAAAATCGTATCGGAAGGTAATGCTCCGCATACCACCCGGGTCTATGGGTGGATTCTCTCTCACCTTCCGGCGTGATCGCCAATTGGCGACTGACCAATCTGTGCTCTTTTGAAGGCTATCGTGTGCCTCAGCAACCATTGCCAATTTGAATGAATGTGTCGGCATGACGGGTTCCCATCTCAGGGCGATTTCAAAACCCTTTCGTAGGTAGTAGTTTGGGTAGTCGTACCCGCCGAAAATCCGATAAGTACGAAAATCCCAATCGTTGTGATTCGGGAAAAGTTCAGGCGCGATTGCGTCTGTCAACCGATGCAGCTGCGCTGTGAACCCTAAGTTCCAGATGTAGGGTTTCCCCCAATTTGCTGTGCCACCGAAACGGTATTGGAAATGTGGATTGCCGTCCGCGTAACTGACTTCCCCAAATAGTCTTGAGGTTTGGCCGAGCTGCGAATCACTGAGGTTCCACATCCAGAGGGGACCTATCTCTTTCCGTTTCCCGACTTCAAATCTTGTGCCTAATTCCCAATCCGTAACCCGGTTAAACCCGGACTTCACCAGCGGATTGAAACCGAGATAAACGTCCGTAGAAAGCGGTTTTTCATCAACAGTGATAGTAGCGATGTACTTTGCATCCGCCTCATCAACTTGTAGGCGGACCTCTTCAAAATGGGGCATTACCCGAAATAGCGTCCTGAGTGCCTTATCAATGTCAGGTGAGGCGTTTTCAAGCGTCTGCCGAATGCGCGCCTCTGGCACCTTCCGATTACCCCGAATACGGACTTCGTGAATCGGGACATCCCTTGCCCAAAATCGGGTTGCATCAAGTGATGTCTCTACCTCATTTCCATGTGGAACGATTCTGTCGTGCACTGTTATATTTACCCGCTTACCAGTGATTTTCATAGACTTCAGCACTGATATTTTTTCCATAGATATCACGCTAATGATGGCGATACGTTTCGCCCCTTCTTCCGTAATCCGCAGAGACACCTTTCTGGAATCATCAAGCGCGCCTGCCAGAACCGGTATAACTTCTCTAAGTTCACCAGAACCGTTTCTTAGAATCTTCAAGAGTTTATCCCTTTCGGCGACGATTGTTTCTTCAATCAACTTCGGATCAGTGCCTTCAGGGGATGTGAGCTTGCTCTGAATCTGTACCTCATGAATCCGTTCGCCATCAGCATACCAATCCCAAAGCGGCGGCGGCTCAGGTGTCTCATCTGTGGTGGGTTCCGTTGTCTCACGTTTCTCTGTAATCGGAGGATCTGTATCTGGTTTAAGAGGTTCAGACGGTGGCGGTGGCAGCGCGAGTTCTAAATCACGCTGCTTCAGGGACATTAACCTCGGAATTTCGATACCGAGTTGATTCAGGTTCAACAACAACTCACCCAGCTGCCGCCTTGGAATCTCACAGACAATGTTTATCAGGTAAATTCCGCCCTTGTCTTTGACGATGACGAAGATGCCTTTAACGGTTTCATCCGCGTGGAGGATATAGAGATGAAGATTAATTTTTTCAGGGTCAGTTTGTGCGTACTGTCCTAACGCGCCCCAACCACGCCTTTTTAGCACCTCGCTGTAATACTGAATCATCTTCTTAAAATTGCTGGATCGGTTTCGGTAGTTCCTGAGATATAAGTTATCCACACTTTTAAACAGTGGCGCGATATCGGAAGTCGGGTCTTCCATAACGCGCTCGATCACATTCCCGTCCAAATCAAATTGGAATTCGGCGGATGACACGTCCGGGCAGTCAAAAGGGACAAGCCCGCTGTCGGATTGCGAATTGACCGAATAACATATCAGGAATAAGAACAGCACTAACGTACCCACAATGGTATATTTCATCTGCCACTCCGCTACTCTTCTTGAACCCTTTTCAGGCGTTGCTGCAGCTTTTTCAAAGCATCTGGAATTTGTGGTTCGCCGGGGTGATAGATCACATCGGGCGGTACAATTTGTCTGGAACCGTTTGGGGGTTGATAAAACCATTGTAGCGCAATCGCATGTCGAGGACCTTGAAAATAGCGAATCTCAACAGGGTGTATACCCGTGCCAAGTTTTACACGACCCCGCCTACTGATTCCTGGATGGATTCCATCATTATCCACAACGAGGGATCCATCAATGTATAATTGGGAGCCGTCATCTGAATAGAGTTCAAAGACATACACACCCGGCATGTTAATCTCTTAGGACTTACGCAATTTCTTAAAAAGTGTTATACTCTTCGATTATGACAAGCA
>VXZK01000176.1 GCA_009845545.1 Candidatus Poribacteria bacterium | reverse complement strand
GATTAAAGTCTGTCTGTTTAAGACGTTCCTTTTCAAAAAAGGTTTAAGGCAGTAGGACTTACGCAAAATTGAGCCCGGACACAGACGGAAAAACTAAATAACCCTGGCAGCTTCCTTTTTCCTTTTTCACTACCGAAAACCGACTTCCATAAATCACAGTTCAGACAATAAACACCTCCCAAACAACCAAAACTAAATGTTAACTCCAAAATAACAAATAAACATCTCCCTCCAATTAACCCACCCGATAAAAAATAATTTGCATTCCCTTCTCTTTTGTGGTATACTTAACTAAATATAATTTGTTTTAGTTGTCTATACAATAGAATATACCCCGCAGCCAATGTTGGGTGGACCACATCCCACCAAGGTAACAACAGGCGGGACAATACCGATCCGATAACTTTAGACAAATGAACAGAAATTTCACAGTAACGCATTTTAAATGCCAAAAGTAGAAACGCCCGTAAACCCACACCACTACTATGTTCGCAGGCGTAACGACCAGAACCTTAAAATCACAATTTCACAGTTATGAAAAAAATTAAGAGGCTTGACAACACCGTAAAAACCTACGCTACGCCTCGCTTCGTTGCGGGTAACAAAACACCACCTTCGGAGCATTACTGTGAAATACTGTGAAATTTCATAATCCTCATCGAATGGAGACAACAATGAGCAATACAGAAAACAAAAAAACAAAACTCCAAAAGGGACTTCTCTACGACGATGTATTAGACGAAGAAATCGCAGAACGCTATGCCGATCTAAATGCCAAACTAAATGAACTATTCACCACTCTACACGGAGAAGATGAACGTGTTGAGGTAGTTATCAGAAGCACCCAAGATTTTATCGCTGAGGAATGGGTCGGAACTGCTGACACGAATTTAGACGGCACCGATATGTACACAATAAACGAGATGAAAAAAGAGATCCGTAGAGAACTCACCAAAGTCATCACCCAGTTTATCTCTGACGAACACCGCGAGGTTATTGTCCGCTACCACGCACGAGGACTCTCTACCGCGGAGGCAGTCGAAACCTTGATCGCTGAAAACAGTATAATGAAGCGATTAGCACAGCGCGATGCAATCGGCGAGAAGAAACTTAAGGAGCTGCTGATCTCACGACTCGCATATCTGAAGCCGGGGACAGCACGCTGGCCCGAAAAGAAATATGGGTCAGTTTGGCGAGAGGAACGCCAACAGTATATCCAAGAGATAAATAACACGCCATTCTCAACACCAGTAGAACGTATCGCACTCTTAGCAAATCATGCAGAACGCGTCAACGATACTTTGAAAAACAAGCAGCATTCTGCAAATGACTTGCAATCCCTAACGCAGACATTAACCAAAACACTGGAGAGTTTAGAGAAGTTATCTCCCGCCGATCAGCAGACATCCGCCAATTTACCTACGCCGCAGCTCGCAGGTATACTGGAGCGGTTTACAATTGCCTTGGAGGCATTTCAGCACATCGCATCCACCGGTGATGCCAACGCAATCGTTGAAGTTGTCGAGAGACTAACACTCGCGCTCCAACCACCACTTCAACAGATCGCAATTACAAGTAAAACTGAGGAGAACGCTGACGAAAGCAGCGTGTCCACACCTTCAACCAAAGCAGATTAACTGACGGCCGCTATATCACATCCCCATCCGAAGCGCAACCGCAGCGAGCAGGATGAGCAACGAAACAACACCCATTAGACTCGATACAATTGACATCTGCGAACGGAGCGGCTTCACCTCCGGTGGGAGTTCTTCAAGTGTCGGATCTAAATCCTCAATCGCTGCTGCCAAGCGGGGCGCGAAAATCATGCTATGTAAAACCGTGAGGATAATTAGGACGAAGAAAAGCCCGATTTTGATGAGAAGGGTTCGCATAAACGCATCAGAGATCGGACTTGGAGAAGTGATGTCAACGGAGAAAAAGATGTTGACGATACCCGTAAAAAACAGCACAGCGATACACCCCCAGACAACAGGCTCAAACCGTTTGCCAATCTGCATCAAGAGTTTGATACGTTGAACAGGTGGCAGGCTCTGTCTGAAGTGCGGGACGATCACCATCGCCAAAATGAGGTTCCCACCGACCCATGTAACAGCCGCGATAACGTGTATCCAGAGAACGAAGAGAGAGAATATATCCATATTAGAAATTCCTTATAGAAGTTGTCGGTTATCGGTTATCGGTTATCAGAAAGTTGTCAATGTTGCTGATAACTGCTTCCGTGCGTGTGATTAACGTGCTACGCGCATCCGTAGTGAGCGGCACAGGTGCGAAACGATGATAATCACATTTCGTAAGGAGATCAACGAGTTCCTCAAGAATCTGTTCAGAGACACCGGCTTGCCTGCAGACCTCGCGCGCCGCGTCGATAGTGCGTTGTGTCAGCCCAAGTGTCCCCTCAAGGTATTGATACAATATCTGCGCGAGTGCATTCGCAAACGCTGTCGCCGCATCTGTCGTATCATTGCGGGCGAGTGCCATGAGTGCATCGCGCGCGTGTGAAACCGGCGGTGTAGCTTCTGTTTCTGCCTGTCGACCTTTGCGTCCCTGCGGTTCAACGTTGTCAACCGGATCCGTTCCGGTGGTCGTGTTTATTTGTGTCCCCGTAGACCTTTGAAATCTGGTGCGGTACCAGAGAAAGCCTGCCCCTAACAAGCCGAGGAGTAACACTGCCCATAAGATTATCCATATCCCCCACGGTGAAGGCTCCGTCCCAATGCCAACGGCATCGGTTGGGTTCGGATGCACGGAAACAGGAATAGGGCTTGTCTGTGTCGTTGCATAAACCGCGCGGCTTGGATCAAAGTAGATATACGCAATAGCCGGGATGCGCAGCGTTCCAGATCGAGCCGGGATTAAGGCATACGCGTAAGTTTGAGTTGTCGGTACGGAATCCTCAACGCGGGTGGGTCCGTTCACAACGACACCCGGAATCGCTGGCAATTTGGGAGCCGTGACCGTTTGCATACTGCCCCGCCCAGATATCTGCACGGACAACGTGAGGGCGCGTCCTGCTTCTATGGAACGCCGGTCGACCTGCGCAGCAATTTGGTACTCGCCAACGGCACCACTAAACTGCGCCGGCTTTCCGGTTTCAGGCAAAGGTTGGACAGTCAATTTCAAGGGGTTCGTTTTCAGCGTCTTACGCCCACGAGGGACAGGCAGCAATAATGTAGCAGGTTCGATGACAATCTGTCCTGTCCGCTGTGGATATAACCGGCGCACCTGTTCCTGCACCCAAAACGTTTTCCCGCGAATCCGCTGCGTTTGTGGAGACAGCGGTGGCAGTTCCTCAACTAAAAAGTCAGGGAATGTAGGGAGTTGCGGGGTTGGCGATTCCTGCGTCGGTAGCACTGCAGTATAGAGATAGCGAAAGGTGTATGTCAGCGGCGCATTGAGATACGGTTCGGTGGTACTCACTTCGGCTTCGACTTGATGAACACTGCGCGTCGAAACGTCTGTGTAAGTATCAGCACTGCTAACTCGGATGGATCCGGGGTTTGCGAAATAGGTGTTGCCTTGGTAAGCAAAACGGACATCGGAGAGTGAAAAATCGCCAATTGCCTGTGGCATCAGTTCATAAGCCCACGCCATGGAAACGGCAATCTTATTGGCTTCCAATCGGGGTGTCGTTTCTGAGTGGAGGGGTACCGCGAGGAACGCAGGCAGAAAATTGAACTTCGGTGCCTCAATATGCGTGATAGCAGTATCACCTGAAAGGGTAAGGTCCAACCGAGCCTTCTCACCGATCTGAATGTGGCGAGGATGGACGACAGCAGTGACATTGATGATCGGCTGCGAAGCTTCCGCCGCTATCAAACGCTGCGCAGGAGCGAGAAGCAGAGACATGCAGAGCAGTACTGCGAAAACAACAGAGATCGTTTTTCTCAGCAGTTTACCAATCCCTCTCACGTCGAGGGCCACTTTTGCGCTGTTGTTGAAGTAATTTTTGCCGTAGCCTATTCTCATTCTTACTAAAACGTTCTAAGAGTTCAAGTGCCTCCGCTTCGCCAATATCGTTCGGTTCGGTTTGCGATTTCGCGTTTTCATTCGCACGCTGCTGTACGAAGTCCTCTTGTTGTTGCACAAGCCGAAGTGCCAATGCAAGGTTGTGTTGCGCATCGGCATCCTGTGGATTCAAACGGAGCGAGTGCCTGTAGGCTTCAATCGCACGCCTAAGATCGCCGGTTTTAAATTGCGCATTTCCCAAGTTGTAGTAGATATGTGCCAGATTGAGCGTCCCTTCGGTTTCTCCACCGTGCCTTGCTAACGCTTCCCGAAACGCCTGTACCGCTTCGCCAAACCTGCCCATCTTATAGAGGACGGCACCGAGGTTATAGTAGGCGACCGGGTTCTCAGACTTCTGAAACGTCGCCTCTTGAAAGGCAACTTGTGCTGCGCTGTAGTCCCCGCGCTGATACGCCTCATTTCCAGTTTTCATAGCGCGCGACCAACCGCCGATCCAACCGACGAGCAGAGAAGCGAGCAAAATTAAAAAGCAGATAAGGCACTTATGTCGCATAGTCCGAGTTTGGGTAGGTGCTGTGGAAATATTTTAACGTGCCAATTCGGATTTGTCAAGCTTAATAGTTGTCATACCAATTCTGATTGAATATTTTTCATAAATGTGTTATTCTATGCTCTATATTTTTTTTGAGGCGTAAAATAGCCATGAATAAAAAAGTGCCAGAAATTACCGAAAGTGTAGAAGCCCTGAAATCTCTCTTACGAGATGCGAAAAAGAAGCATGAAATCCAGCGTCTCAACGCTCTGTATCTCTTGAAAAGTGGAGTGGTGAAAAACCGGACACAAGTCGCTGATCTTCTCGGGGTTCACCGCCTGAGTGTCGGCACTTGGTTGCGTGCCTATGAAACCGGTGGACTTGAGAAACTGCTTCAACGCGGTTCTGCTCCGGGAGCAACGCCTATCCTCACTGAAGCACAGCAAGAACGCTTACGAGAAGCACTCAAGAACCCCCAAGGGTTTTCAAGTTATGGGCAGATCGTCGAGTTCATTGATAAGACCTTTCATATCAAGATGAACTATAAAACCGTCTATGCGATGGTTCATGATAAATGGGGTGCGAAACTCAAAGTGCCCCGTCCGAGTCATGAAAAAAAAACGCCGTAGAGGTGGAGACGTTCCGCAGTGAGTTTTCGCAACACGTCTGCGATGTGATTTCTCAGAAACGTTGTGATTTTCAAAGCATCCGTGTTTTTAGTCAAGATGAAACGCGGTATGGTCTTTTACCTACTACAAGGAGACGTATCACCGAACGCGGTATCAAACCGGTGGCAGAAATAAATCTCCGTTATGAGTCGGTTTATCTCTATGGTGCGGTTGAACCCTTGACGGGTGAGAGATTTTTCTTTGAGTTTTCACACTTGACTTCAGACTGTTTTCAATGTTTTCTTGAGAAGTTCTCCGAAGCCTTCTCAAAAAGTCTAAACCTCCTCGTGCTTGATAATGGTCGTTTTCATCAGGCAAAATCATTGAAGATGCCTGAGAACATCGTTCTCCTTTTCTTACCGCCTTATAGTCCGGAGTTAAACCCGATTGAACGTCTCTGGCAGGACATCAAAGATAAGTTATTTACACAGACGTATAAAACCTTAGAAGATATGCAGGCGAAAGTTACCGAGATACTTCAAAACTATTGCGATGCTACGATTGCCAAACTGACCCAATTCTCACATTTTATTGACGCTGCTAATGCAGTATAAACTTTTAGAAATGGTATCAGTTATCAGTTATCGGTTATCAGTTACAAGAGGTTTTTGATAGTCCTGAAGTCTCTTTTTCTCACTGCGAAGCAAGCTAACAGGTTTTTCGCATGTAGATTATAGTGAAGCCGATAAATAAGTGGACATCTTTGTAGCATAAACTTTCCAGTT
>VXZK01000090.1 GCA_009845545.1 Candidatus Poribacteria bacterium | reverse complement strand
CTCTCGAAACCGTCCAGACACATTGCGAAACCCGGTAGAGCATGAACGTCCAGAGAGGCCTGTTATTGGCGGTTCGCGGAACACTCGTGCCGAGATGGAGGCGGGAATGTCGCCTGCCGAGGTTGCAGAGCATGTCTATAACGCGATCCAGACGGGTACCTTCTATATTCACACACATCCTGAGCACAAGGCGTGGATTCGTGAACGTATGGAACGCATTCTTGAGTAACCAGTGCAAAATGTAGCAAACAGTTAGATGAGGCGTTTGAGCAGAGTTTCGGAGTACGAGCGTAAGCTTGGAGAAACAGTATACTATAATGACAGCCTTGACTAATAAATAAAAAAAGACATAAGAGTTCCCTTGAGCCATTTTATAGCCCGATCAAGGATAGAAATATTATCCCTAAAATTTCCAAGCCCCGTGTTACATCTGTTACAGATATAACCCCTTATCTCCCCTGTAGTATGGTCATGATCTAAATTCACATCCCTTTTACTCTGAATCGTTATATTCCTATCACAGACTTTACAATAAAATTCCTCACCTATTTTAGGTCTGGGATGCTGTTCCTCGTACTCTCGCCTTACTTTAGTTGGTATCGCCTTTTTGCTTGCTCGGCATTCTTTACATTCGCTACGCCAAACACTGGGGCGGTTTCGCTCAAATGCCTCTATCGGCAAAAGCCTTTTACATCCCTTACAAATGCGAGGTTTCGCTTCTTGAGCCACATTCGGCCTCCAGCAATCTTAGTTGTTCGGGGGTCTGCGGTTTCTCGGGAGACTGTGATTCTTTTGATGGACGAATTCTTCGTAGTCTTTCTCTGGCAATTTCGCAGTAATTTTCATTAATTTCACTACCAAGATAATTTCTACCATTTAGCTCAGCCATTAGTGCTACAGTGCCACTCCCTAAAAATGGGTCATACACCAGATCACCCGCGTTGCTCCAAGAAATGATATGGTCTTGTGCCAATTTCTCAGGGAATATGGCAGGATGTTTGTGGGCAATCTCATCTGATGCCGAATGTCCTTTTCCAATCATATACATCCAAACATTCGTGCGCCTTCCGTATTCGGAATAGCCTTCTCGGTTTAATTTTAATAAAGACCCATCTGGTAAGCGTTTTGTGCCAGTGTCCCCCTTGCGTGATTCTTTGTTTTTCCTATCTTTAATCAGATTGATTGTTTTAGGCTGTCCTTTACTAAAAACGAACATATATTCAAATGATTGCCAGTAAGTTTTATTATTCCCAACCGCCCCTCTCGGTGGTTTCAAGTAAATCATTGTATCAAATAGGTTAAATCCGATCTCTTTAAAATAAAGTGCCTGTCGAAACGAGGTACCTGTCTCATTTCCTTTTATGGTCTGATCTCCAATAACCCATACAACCACACCTCCAACCTTAACAATCCGATACAGTTCAGAAGCAATTTGTTCAAAAGATTCTAACTTGTATCCTTCATACTCTCGCATTTCGTCATACGGCGGTGAAGTTACAACAAGATCAACAAAGGCATCGCTCATGATCTTCATCGTGTCAAGGCAGTCTTCGTTTCTTATATCGTTCAATTTCATAAAGCATTATCTCCTACAGTCCTATTATGATAAGTAGATTACCATAATACTTACAAAAAAGTCAACTAAAATTTGACACTTTCATTACTCGCGTTGATTAAGTCAAATCAAGCACACTCCGTGCGACCTCGCCGTTTGCTAATGCCTCAAATGCGTCGTTGATGCCTTCTAACGGATAGGTGCGCGTAACAAGTTCGTCCAATTTAAGCTGCCCACCTTTATAGAGCGAAACCAGCCGCGGGAAATCCACATGTGGGCGTGCAGTCCCGTACATTGAACCGATAACCATCTTCTCTGGCATCAGCATCCGTGCATCAAATTCGACAGGCGTGTTCTCCGGTGCATGCCCGACAAAGACCGTCACGCCTCTGCTCCGCGTACAGAGAATCGCTTGCCGGAACGTCTCACCGATCAACCCGATCGCCTCAAATGCATAGTGGACACCGCGTCCCCCGGTAATCTCTCTAATCTGTTCTACGGGATCCCCTTCGGAAGCATTAACGGTATGCGTGGCGCCGAACTGTTTACCGAGTTCGAGTTTGTTGTCCAACACGTCAACGGCGATAACGGGTTCACCCCCAGCGAGGGCGGCACCTTGGATACAATTGAGTCCAACCCCACCGCATCCGAAGACAGCTACTGAACTGCCGGGTGAAACCTGAGCAGTATTGATAGCGGCACCGACACCTGTCATCACACCACATCCGATGAGTGCTGCCTGTGCCAACGGCATGTCTTTATCAATGGGAACCACAGCGTCTTGTGGGACAAGCGTTTCGGTGCCGAAGGTGCCTAACCCTGCCATCTGATCGATTTCACGTCCACCCGTTTTCGTAGTAGGTCTACCGGACCCATCAGCCGGAAGCGCGCATAGGTTCGGATACCCCTTCTGGCACATTTCACAAAACCCGCAGTTCCGTTTCCATGAGAGGATAACGTGGTCACCGACTTGGACTTGGGTTACGTCGCTCCCGATTTCTTCTACGATGCCAGCCCCTTCATGTCCAAGAATAACAGGTAACCTCACGAAGGGCCAGTCGCCTTTAACGACATGCCAATCGGAGTGGCAGACACCACTGGCGACCAAGCGCACCCGCACCTGATTCGCACGTGGACGCGGTAGGTCAAACTCTTCAATTTTTAAGTGCGTTTCAATATCGTACAATACTGCAGCTTTCATGAGGCTCCTCCGGAGTCAACGGATAATCCATGAATCTCCAACGGGTTGAAAAATCTTGAGAAACTTTGTCGAGTGCTCTCAATTTTGACGCTGTTTTCTGAACCGATTAAAACTTTAGTGGGTTTCATGGATATCATTATAGCACTTTTCCAAAGAGATACAAGCAAGATTTCTGATTGACTTTCATCGCTGAAAAAAGATATAATAAATTAGATGGACTGCTTGATATCAGAAACCATAAGACACATCTAAAATGGACAAGAGGAGAACTGACGTGTTTCGCTTTAACTGGCTCCGCAAGCCTATATTAAAAAATCGACGAGTTTTACTTGTCAGTATCTGCGTACTGATTATGTTCTCATGTGGAAGTGGAGAGATTCAGAATTTTGAAGGCATCGCGATCCATGCGGATCCGCGTGTTGACAGGATTGACTTGAGGATTTATCTGGTTGACAGAAATGGCATACCCTTGATATGGAACCAGAGCATCCTCAGTCCGAGTGTCGGGGTGAGTACGATCTCTGAAGCGGATTTTACGACGAACGCCAAAGTTTACTCTATCCGAAATGGCGAGAAACATCGGAAAGTCTACGATGGACGGTTGATTGACCTCCGCTGGTCGCAGGAGCTGAATAGGCTGGATCGGCTCATGACTGCGGAGATCCCGCGTGCCTTTATTGAGGAAGACCCTGAACGTGATACACCGTTAGGTATCATCACGATTGAAGTTCAGACCGAAAAGCAGGGTCCCTTCACGGATACCTTAGAGAAAGCTGAAATCTATAAATTCTAAACCAATTTATGACGATAGGCAGCACACACCGTGTCCCGTCACCCAACGCATCCGCTTGAAGGGTCGTCTGTTATTAGAGAACGCAACCGCTTTTTACTGAAAACTGAAAACCGATAACTGGAAACTACTGAAAAATATGCCTATTCACACACAAGACTACCGACATTGGGAAGGCACACTGAAACCGCGGCATTATACACGGTGGTGGATCATTGCCAAGGCAGAACTCAAACTGCTTGCACAACGCAAGATCGTTCGGTTAATCGTTGCGATTCCGCCCCTAATCTACATCTTCGTTCACGCAATACTCATCTATATCATTAATCAAGTACCAGATGCAACGCTCCCGTTTGACGTTAACGCCGAGTTTTTTCAGAAATTTCTATTCCGGCTTACACCGATCCCATCAGCGATGTTAATTGCCCTGATCGCCATTTTTGGCGGCTCTGGGTTAATCGCCACAGACCTGAAGAACAACGCGCTCTCCCTTTATCTATCCAAACCGCTTTCATGGATAGATTACCTCATCGGAAAATTCGCAGTCATTGGGATCTTACTTGGCTCTCTCACAGTGGTCCCTGGGCTTTTGCTATTTCTGGAGCAGGCACTGTTAGCGGACGTGTCGTTTTTGAAAGAGAACTATTGGCTGCCTTTCTCGATCCTCGCCTATTCTGTGCTACTTATCCTCTCCGCCAGTCTGTTAATGCTACTTTTTTCATCGCTGACCTCAAATCCTCGCTATGCTACGATCGGCTTCTGTGCCGTATGGTTTGGCTCACCTGTCATCCAGCAACTGCTAAAAGGTATTACTCGGACCAGCAAAACCGCAGTCGTCTCGATTTGGGCAAATTACGACATCCTCGGCTCAGTACTCTTTGACGGTTCACAAAACCACGCTGTGCATTGGGTCTGGTCGCTCCTCACCGTGCTGGCATTGATAGTCCTCTGTCTTTTTGTGCTGCACCGTCGGATTCGCGCGGTTGAAATCGTTAAATAACCGTTAGCGGAGTCTTGCGCCGTTTGCATCCCACATCTCACCCTCCGAATAGACCTGCGGCGGTGTTATCGGTGTCAACATTGGCAGCCAATCTTCGCGGAACTGTTGAACCAATCGTACTGCATTCTGATAGGCGATCCGTTCCTTCGTTTCATCGTCAAGGCGTGCCGCCTCAATCTGTGCTTGGACTAACCGAAAATCGTAGTAGGGTAGATCGCTACCGAACATAATTCTATCGCTGCCGAGGTGATTGACGAGATGTACCAGGTCCCAACTCTCATCTGCGCCTTCCGGCTTTTGTGCGACATCAAACCAGACATTTTCACGCGTGCTGCACTGGGCAATCGCATCGAGATGTCCGGCTTTGCTCATCGAAACGTGCCCGATGATAAACGTTACCGACGGAAATCGCCTCGCGTAAGTTGCGATATTTTGCGTGGAACCTGCCTGATGTAATAGGCACAGTCCGTTGTGCATCGCCACGACTTCAAGGAATGCGTGCAGCTCGCCGCCGAGGGAATGCCCTGACAAACCTGGGTGGCACATAAATCCGACTAAACCGTCTTCCCGCATTGCTCTGTCAAGTTCATCCACACCAGCTTGTTCATGTCGAACTTCGACGTTGCCGAGTCCGATCGGAAAGCGTTCTGGATGCAGCTTGCAAGCATTGCCAATTGTTTCATGTTGCGCGCGCGTATCCAATACGCCACGGGCTTGTGGGCCTCCGCCTGTTGGACACGGAATTGCACCGATAACATTTGCTGAAGCCATCCGCGCGAGACATCGTCCAACGCTCTGTCCTATAGTTGGCGCGCGTGATACCGTCATACCGATATGGCAGTGTACATCAAAATAGGGACGCATAGTTCATCCTTTCTACAGCGTTAAAATTCTGGCACAGGCGTGTAGGTATTAAAGCCGTCTGTTCTATCTTTGCCCTGCAAGAGATAGATATAATGCGCGCGTCGCCACTCTGCGCCGGGGTAACGGACATCTGCTGGCATATAGCGCATCGTGTAGCCGCATCGCCGTTTTTCCGAAACGTTCGGACTTGAGTTGTGGATTGTCCACGCATCGTGAAAATGACACTCGCCAACCTCTAATTCCAAGTTGACTATTTTGGATGTGTCAAGGTCATCTTCCACCACTTCGCCTCCGAATAGCATGTTTTTCCGATCAACGGATTCATAGCGGCGATCGCGTAAGTTGTGGCTGCCGGGGATGACGCGCATACAGCCGTTTTCGACCTTCGATTCATCAACTGCCAGCCACATCGTGATAACGTGCATCGGATCGAGAGACTCACCCCAGTAGACCCCGTCTTGGTGCCATGGAACTGCCATGCCATCGTTCTCGCGTTTGCTAATAAAATGGCTCGACCAGAGAACAATATCCGGTCCGATAAATCGCTCGATCACCTTCAACACGCGTGGATGTGTCAGGTATTTGAATAGGTACGGATGCGCAAAATGCGGCACATCCATCTGTTCTGGACGCCTACCGTCCGGCAAATTTTCGATCATATCGTCCACATACTCCCGAAGTTCATCTAACTCCGGTTTCGTGAAGATGCGCCCATAAGTGAGATACCCGTTTTCCTTGTAAAATTTGACCTGCTCATCAGAGACGGTCGTTTCCAGTTGCCAGTTCATTTTTCCTCACCCCCAAGATTGTTTGCTTTGGATTTTGGCATACCTTCGTATCAGATGTCAAGGATTTTTTTCTTGTCAGTAAATGTCGCGACCACAGATCGCTCCTACAGGAAATCTGCTATTCGTTGACTTTTTGGTTTAATATGCTACAATATTGTCTATGGTTATGCAATATTATGATATAGTCTCTACGACCACATCGCTGTTTTATACGAAACCCAACATATCCTATATTGAGGGAAATATGAACTTTAGTAGACAATTTTATGGTTTGGTGCTTTTAATACTCTTATCCATAGGTTTAACGGTTGTTGCTGATGAGGAGACCGAAGATATTGTTCGGTTGGAAGACATCGTGGTTACCGCACGCAAACGTGAGCAGCGATCTTTTGAAGTACCGCTCTCCGTTTCGACGCTTCGGGGTGAGAAATTCGACACGATACGCGCATCGGGTATGGATGTACGTTTTTTGTCGAACCGCACACCGAGTTTACAGATCGAATCGTCGTTTGGACGTATCTTTCCGCGTTTTTATATCCGCGGTCTTGGCAATACGGACTTCGATCTCAACGCTTCGCAGCCGGTTTCGCTGCTTTACGACGGCGTTGTGCTTGAAAACGCCTTGCTAAAGGGGTTTCCCGCCTTTGACTTGGATCGGGTTGAGGTGTTGCGGGGACCACAAGGCACACTGTTCGGACGCAATACGCCCGCGGGTATTGTGAAGTTTGAATCGGCGCGTCCGACACAGACATTGGAAGGATACGGACGCGTGAGTTACGGACGGTTCAACAGCAGCAATTTCGAGGGTGCGATATCGGGTCCGATCGTTCCGTCTGTGCTTTCCGCTCGGCTTTCATTGCTTGTGCAGCGGCGGGACGACTGGGTGGACAACGAACACACCGGTGAGGATAACACATTAGGAGGACATCGGGATTCGGCGGTGCGCGTCCAACTGTTGTGGACACCTATCCCGGAGTTGGAAACACGACTCAAATTCCATGCCCGCGATCTTGACGGCACCGCACGCCTGTTCCGCGCCAATATTCTGTCACAGGGTGAAGGTGGACTGGTACAGGATTTTGCCCGTGAGCGCATCGCACACGACGGACGCAATGAACAAACGTTACGCACGCAGGGGCTGTCGGCTGAAGTGCACTACGATATTGGGGACTTCCAACTGGTGTCGCTGACTGGATTTGAACGACTGACTAATTTTTCGCGAGGCGACATCGACGGCGGATACGGGGCTGCGTTTCTGCCGGTGAGTGGTCCCGGTGAGATTCCCTTTCCTTCTGAAACCGCGTCCGGTATTCCGAATCTGCAACAGTTTAGCCAAGAAGTCCGCTTGATGAGCCCAGCCGCGCGCCGTCTCACCTACCAGTTCGGTTTATACTATTTCTCGGAGTTCGTGGAGATGGAGGATTTCAACTACGATACACTCGCTGAGGGTGCTTTGGATGGCATCGCGCGACAAGAGCAGGCATCTACAGCACAAGCGGCGTTCGCAGCGTTAACCTTCCAAATGCTTGAGAACCTCGAACTCGGTACAGGTCTACGATTGTCCCGTGACGCGAAGGACTATACCGCATGGCGGGATCAAGCACCAGCTGTTACTGGGGCTGCTCCACTCGGTCCTATCCACGAGACCCCCGAAGACACCGTCTGGAGCGGAGATATGAGCCTCCGCTATCAGGTGGTACCTACTGTGCAGACGTATCTGCGCGCGGCGCGAGGCTTTCGGGCACCAAGCATTCAGGGTCGCTTGTTGTTTGGCGATGCTGTTACGGTCGCGGATACCGAGACAATTCTCTCCTTTGAAGGCGGTACGAAATTACGCTTGTGGGACCAGCGGTTACATCTGAATATGGCGGCGTTCCAGTACTTTATGCGGGATCAGCAACTCACTGCGGTGGGTGGCGAAACCAATTTCAACCGGTTGGTGAACGCTGATAGCACGATTGGACGCGGTGTTGAAGCGGAGTTGATTTTTATGCCAATCACAGCACTTGAGGTTTCGGCAGGACTCAGTTACAACCAGACACGGATTGACGATCCGAATTTGGCGATACAGGGGTGTGGTGCGCCGTGTACGATGCTGGATCCGCCTGTTGCCGATGGAATTTACGCTATTGATGGGAACAGCCTGCCGCAGGCTCCCGGATGGATTGCGGATGTGGCACTGCATTATATTCTCGACCTGCCAGCAGGCGTGCGTCTTATCGCTTCTACCGACTGGGCATATCGCAGCCGAGTCCGATTTTTTCTCTACGATTCTGTAGAGTTTGCCGACGATTGGCTCTTGGTGGGCGGTGTCCGACTTGCCTGCCTATTACCGTCCAGCGACATAGAGGTAGCACTTATAGGGCGGAACATTCTCAACGATACATCTCCCACCGGTGGCATTGATTTCAACAATCTGACAGGATATGTCAATGAACCGCGGTTCTGGAGTCTCGAATTGATGCGACGTTTTTAAGATCCAATGCAGTTGAAAATCCATCTCTGTGTGGAAAATAGGGCATGAAATTGAGTGCCGCTTGTTCAAAAAGCGTTTGCTACCGCAACCAGATCAAGGACATTAATAACCTTATCACCAGTGACATCTGCCCGTTGGTTATTCGCTGTTATCGGTTCGCCTAAGTATTTGGCAACAATTATTAGATCAAGGATATTAATTTCCCCATCCATATTTACATCCCATTTGGGACCCGTAAAAATATCCGCTTCGGGCGTTGGTAATTCTTCTACAATTTCAATTTCAAGGTTTGGCACGACCGATGGCAGTTCTATACCCTCACTATCGCCAAGCGTACAATCGCCGGGCGTGAAAGTCACTTTACCAACTTTTTTTGCTTTGAATTTGATAGACAACAAGGTACCGCTTCCATTCAGACCTGTTCCATCTGTTCGCAACATACTCAAGTCTGTTATCAAACCATTTTCGTTATCAATCCTCTCTTCTGGATTTTCTGTAAAGAAAGTTTGGGTAGCATCTGATGACAAAAAATCGCCTTCGATTACTTCGATAGCCTCAAGCAGGTTCGGATCAAAAGAAATGCCACACTGCCATCCTGTTAAATCCCGAACAAACAGGGCATCTATGTTAAAAGTAAATGTGCTATCAAGTGCTACAAGTGTAGCCTCTGCGGAAAAAGCGAATCCATTCGGCTCTATTTTCGTGTTTTTACTGAGTTCATAGAGGGGTGTCCAATCACGGATCGGGTTGCCTGTTAGGTCTAACCATTTCAAATTCGTTAACCCTGCTAACGGAGCTATGTCTGTGATATTGTTGTTCCTCAAATTCAGACGTTCCAAGTTTGTGAGATCCTCTAAAATAGACACATCCGACACATTATTACCAAACACGTATAACTTTTTCAATTTCGGCGCGTTCTTTAAAGACGGAATTTCTGATATGTCGTTACCACAGAGGCTCATAGTTACAATATTGGGAAGATTTACCAACGGAGACATATCTTTGAATCGTGGCCCCCACATGAAAACGGCTCTCAAATTTTCCATATCTGCTAACACTGAAATATCCGTCAACGGAACACTATCGTCAAAACTGATAGTTTCTAATTGTGTAAAATTGGAAATCGGTGAGAGATCAGAGATAGGACTGCCTCCCAAATCCAAATGTTTTATGTTTGTTAAATTTGCGATCGGCGATAAATCCGAAACATAATTACCAATACCACCAATACCTAAGCTCTCTAATTGCGTAAGACCGGATATAGGTGTTAGATCTGAGATGCCATTACCTCTAAATTCCTCCCGGCCTTCTCTCACAGATAGTTCTTTAAGGTTTATGGCATATTCCAATCCTGTTAAATCTTTAATGCCTTTATTAACTAATGTGAGTGCCTCTCCTTCGACGTATACGCCGTTTTTGGTATGTCCACGCCCAGTGAAATGAGTGAATTGTTCCATTTGGCTAACGGTAATTGGTGCATCAACACGTTGACCCAGCATTCTCGCGAGTGCCGCACGGAGGTTCGGATCCGGGATGTAGACTGCATCATCAGGGTTGCCTGTGATGTCTCCAGTTCCCGGTGAATCTACATCGGGTATAGACACAACAACGGGGGGATTGAGTGCGTGCACAACAGCATCGAAAATTGATGTCCATGTATCGCGCTTGACGACATCGCCCTCCACCAAAAACAACCCGAGATCCGCCCTTTCTCGTATTTTTGACAAAAACACGTTTTTTGGCAGTCCTACCGCTGCGGCAGCGTGTGCAGCGTCTAAAGCGTTATAATTGTATATCCTATGGAAGCGTGAAACCGGTTCACTACCACCTGACGAGTTCCCCGTTTTCGTCAAAGCCGTTAGAAAATGTTCAGTGTCATCTTGCACCAAACTATCCATGACAGCTTGCTTTACATAGAGCCGTAGGGCGTAATCTTTGTCGTAAATGGGGTTTTGTGCGGCTTCGATGACAGGTCGGATGACATCTGTAAAAGGTTTCATCCCGTCTGTATGACAGTCGATACAGGAGATACCGTTATAGACAGCAGGGTCACTTGCGTCTTGGTTAGAAACAATCTCCGTTGGTGCAGAATCAAGACGCATGCCTTTTGCATCAAAGAGATGGTATGCTTGTAAACCGTTCGGCAGGTTAAAGACGACTTCGCCGCCATCATGAATGAAAGAGAGTGGAAAATCGGATATGTTTTGTTTACCGTCACTGCCCGCAAAGTCGTAACTTTTCCAATAAGCACCATACCGAGCTTTGTGGCGTTCTACGACCCGGTTGTGCCTGGAAACACCTGATTCTTTGATACCTGCGCGCCACACACGCACACCAGGATGGTTTTTTAGATTGTCTATCACATCCACGCCCAACAGCGTTTCCAGATCCGTGTCTGTGTCCGGTAATGCAAGAATTTCATTGTACAGTGGTGGTTCGGACGCTTTCCCAATGAACCAGTCCATATTAACGAACGGAACTTCACAATCCATTTCAGATTGTAAATCTATGAATAAATCTCGTAAATCTGTTTGATCTGAGCCCTCATATTTTATATTGTAAGGGTAATGCTTTTCTATTTCTGTCCACGCGTCATTGATGTCCCATTCGTAATTGCGGAGGTCGATATAGAAAAGTGTCTGTTCTGCATTGATCGGTTCGGGATTCACAATATCTGCCCCCCAAGAGAGACTATTTATGAGTTTAGAGAGCGCGAGAGCGTGGGATTGTAACGGTTCAGTTAGAAGACCCGCATTATAGAGGTGGGTTGTTGAAAAATAACGGGCAAAAGCACGATTCGGTATCGGTAACGTCTCTATATGGTGCTGGATCGTTTCAAGTATCCTTCTATTTGTGATAAAACTTCTGTTGCCATCCACAACATTCCAATCAGGGGCACCGTTTTCAATCCATATCCGAATGCTTTCAATTGCCTCATCTGTCAATGGTGGTTGATTGGGTGGCATTTGGGCACCGTTCTCCGTGGGGCCAAGGAGTCTTTTGTATAACTCGGATGCATCCGGTTGACCGGGCGCGACACTTCCACTTTGAATGAGTGAATTATACGCCTCGATAAATAGTGTTTCTTTGAAGTCACCTAAGTTCCCGTGACATCGAAAGCAGTTTTCTTCAAGGACGATATACGCCTGTTGTGCTGAATCTTCAGCGTTCACAACTCGCACAATAACTGAAGCCAAAACTGAAAAAAGTAAGGTCGCTCCAATCATCGAAAAAAGTAAAATAGACTTTATTTTATTCATCGTTAATCCTTTTTAATTTATTGTCAACTCGATCGCCGTTGACATCGGTTGGTGATGAAATCGACTTCAAATAAATCTCACCGTCTAAATCCGAGACGGTGTGTGATGTACCAGTGATACCACTGGCGACACTGGTCGCAGATGCTGGTAGTTGGATCTTCTGTGCTTTCCCACTGCGGTTGTAAATTACCCATCCGTTGGTAAACTCTCGGATGAATAACCCTTTACGACCACGGTAGAACTGTCCTTTTCCATCTACTGGCTGACCGAGATCGGTGTCCCAAAAGTCATACCAATAATGTGTATCGCCATGCTCGTGTGGAAAAGTATCGTGTGAATTTGCATGTTGTTTCCAATAATCCGGATACGTATGTTTGTGAGGAAAATTCCGATAGAGATCATCGTGCCGGTGCGGTTCTTTCCAGTCAACACCCATGGTATAAAGAAAATATCCATCGGAATGCGTCAGAAAAAGGGTTGTAAAGCAACGCATTGCCTGCTGGTTCGTTGGACTCAGTGGCAATTCGCTGCCAATACCCTTGGCTTGCAAATAATTGGTTTTCGGTTCACGTATATTTTTTTCTGCCCAGAGCAGGTTACTTTCGAGTTCCATAAGTTGTTGATCATTACTAAAGTCTTGATGGTCGCTGTACAGGATAATACCGTTGATATAAGGTGCCCCAAAACGCAACTTGCCACTGCCGCCAACAATTATCAGAAAATCATCTTTGATAGCATTACGAATGCGTTGGAGGATGAATTCTCGAGCGTTTTGTTCTGCTTCATAAGAACGATAACCTTTGAGTACAACTCCTTTTTCATCCCAATGATTGAAAAGGATACCATCCCATAACCCACTTTCAGCAATAGCAATGACTTGATCAACAATAATATCTTGGGCGATGGGATGTGTAAAATCTATAAGTAAATTCCTATATTGCTCAGCAGGGGCTCCAAGAATTATTTTACCCGAGGCATCTCTGACCCACGGAAAATCATCACTGCTATAAAGTGCTTTCAAAAAGGGTGACTCCGGATCAGTCCCTCTCATATCCACCTCGAGTAAGAGGATCATATTCGGATTTAAGTTCAGCAATGCTTCCTGTTGTCTGCGTGCTTCTCTCCAATCCCCGACAAGTGAAACCTCTCCATCCGTTCTTTGAAAACGTAATCCAAACTCAGGACTCCAAAACATGTCGTGAGATGCTGTCATTTCTGCATAGGACAGATGATGCTTATTGACGAACCATCCTGCCCAAGGTGCCGTAATGGAAGGCAGGCTACGCGTTTGGACTTTTTCCATGACCGACAGCTGCCTTCGTGAATCTTTAAATGTGTTGGGCGTTGACCCTGTGTGAGAAACTTGTGTGCTGGTGCCGCTGGTTTTACGCGTAAGCGTCGCACGTCCCGCCTGATTTCGCACGGCAGGTTTTGACACAATATCAAGAACGATATCGGTATCAATGATCTCAATGGTAGGTTCAGATGCTGCCTCGAAACTATAGGGTCTCTGAAAACGGAGGAGGTGTTGATTGCTCACACCGAGCAATAACGCAACCAAAACCACGGCGGTGCCGAAAGCGACCCATGGGAGCAACGGTTTTGGAGCCGGGGACGGTGTAAGTTCTATGTCGGCGGCCCGCCGCATGATGTTTTGTTTGACACTTGTCGATATCTGCACGCTGCTGAGAACCTCTTGAACGAGACGTTCTTCTTGCGCTTGTAACCGTTTTCGGGCGCGATACAGTCGGTTATGAATTGCGCTGACTGAGACCCCTAAGAATTTGCTAATTTCTTTGACCGTCATCTCGCCGAGATAATGGAGCGTCATGACTGTCCGTTCACTCTCTGGTAGCTTTGCGAGAAGTTTTTTGACGATCTCACGGCGATGTTCGGAGCTAGCTATCTCCGACTGCTCCAATACGTGATGGGTATAAGAGGCTTTCTCAATGTCTTCCACAGGTGTGTCCTCCAGCGATTGTATCGCAAGATTTTTCTTCCGTATCCAATCAATGCAGAGCCGGTTTGCGATGACATACAGCCACCCAGCAAATTTATAGGGGTCTTTAAGCGTCGGTAATTTTTTGTACACCTGAAGAAACGTGTCCTGTGTAATTTCCTCGGCATCGTGAAAGTCACCGATCTTCCGCCACGCAAGGGCGTGGACACCTCTCTGGTGCTTATCGACTAAGATGCCAAACGCCGCTTCATCACCCGATAATATTCTCTGAATGAGTTGAACATCGCTTTCTTTTTCCATGAGGTGCCCTCCTAAAGAACAGTTGGGTCGTGACCGAATCTTGTAAAATTACGCGGTCCGATACGGTTCATACCCTCTATTATTAAAGACGAAACTTTGGACTGAAAATTCGCATAATTTGAAAAAAATCTGGAATTTGTGGATTAAGACCTACAACGGATTTACGTAAGTCCTGTTATTAATGAGACAATTTGTCAGCGAAAAAGGTGCATAATCTCAGAGAAACCGTGTTTCGCAAATGCTGCATCTGACGGTTTTCGCGAAGTATCCGGTGCGGTTAGAAACCGCACCTACCGGCCTGGGGGACCGCCAAATTGACACCTACGGTGCGGTTCCAAATCACACTTACCGGGCCTGGGGGTCCAACATTGGACGAAAAAACCGAAAACTGAATCGCTTTGTCTGCATTCCTAACTGAACTTGACAGATTGCGGTGCTTGTGATAAATTGTTCCCTATGAAAATTGTTGTTGCACCGGATTCATTCAAGGGAAGCGTGAGTGCACTTGAAGCTGCGAATGCGATTGAGCAGGGACTGCGTCGCGTGTTTCCTGATGCTGTGATTGATAAAATCCCGATGGCAGACGGTGGTGAAGGGACTGTGCAGTCGCTCGTGGATGCCACCGGGGGACACCTCCAAACACAACGCGTGCTTGCACCACTGGAAAATGAAGTTGACGCACAGTTTGGCATCCTCGCGGATTCGGAAACGGCTGTTATTGAGATGGCTGCAGCCTCCGGTCTGACGCTTGTTCCTGCAGATAAACGCAATCCGCTTCGCACCACGACCTACGGCACCGGGCAGCTCATCCACACCGCTCTGGAAGCCGGGTGTAGACGCTTCATCATCGGTATCGGCGGCAGCGCGACGAACGATGGCGGTGCCGGTATGGCCGAGGCACTGGGGGTTCGGTTGCTGGATGCAAATGGCGAACAGATACCGCGCGGCGGTGGTGGGCTCGGACAATTGGCATCAATAGATGTATCGGGTTTACATCCGGCGGTTGCTGAAACCGAAACGGTTGTCGCTTGTGATGTCAACAACCCATTGACAGGTCCAGACGGCGCGGCACACGTCTATGGACCGCAGAAGGGTGCCACACCTGAAATGATCGAGGCGTTGGACGCGCATCTCGCGCATTTTGACAGAGTTTTGAGGCGGACACTCGGCAAATCTTTTAACGACATACCGGGAGCAGGGGCTGCCGGTGGACTCGGTGCAGGATTGATGGCGTTTCTCAACGCTGAATTACGACTCGGTATTGATATTATGATTGATGCTGTTAATCTCACGGAACGCGTGAAAGGTGCTGCTGTCGTCTTCACGGGTGAGGGTCAACTGGATTTTCAGACTGCATTCGGGAAAACGCCTGTCGGTGTTGCGAAGGTCGCGAAGACGCACAATATCCCTGTGATTGCGATTGCCGGTGGTGTTGCTGAAGGTGCCGAAGCCGTTTACGAGGCTGGCATTGATGCGATGTTGGGTATCGTACAAGAGCCGATGTCTCTTGAAGATGCTGTCGGAGACGCGTCGCGGTTAATAGCTGATACAGCGGAGCAGGCTGCACGATTGATTGCTATTGGTCATAGTGGACAGGGGAGTTAAGGAAGGTTGGAAGAATGGAAGCGTGGAAGAAAAGAATCAATCTCCTTCTTTTCTTCCACTTGATTACGGCACAGCGGAGTGTGCCTACTACTGTAACAATATCGGTGTGTCTTTCATGAAGTCGTCTGTCTCGGTTTGCCATCTTTTCATTTCAGCAGCTAACGATTGGATGCGTTCGGTGTGTTCTGGCAGTTCAGCGAGGTTTGTTGTCTCCCACGGATCCTGCTCCAGATCAAAGAGTTGGATGTAATCCGTGCCTTTACCTGTTTCTTCGGAGACATAGTAACGGATCAATTTCCAATGTCCGTCGCTGACAGTGCGATGAATATCCTTATACGCCGCGAAGACTGTAGGACGAACCTGATCCACACAACCCTCCATCAGGGGTACTAAACTACTCCCTTCAGTCGTATCCGGGCACTCGACACTGGTGAGGTCACAGACGGTCGGAAAGACATCGTAGAGGTAAGTGAGTGCATCAACTGTTGTGCCTTCGGGGATCCCTGGTCCGGCAAATATAGAAGGCACACAGATGCTGTGGTCATAGAGATTCTGTTTGCCGAGCAGCCCGTGTTGTCCGACAGCGAGTCCGTGGTCGGCGGTATAGATGACAATGGTGTTGTCGAGATGTCCATTGGCTTCCAATGTGTTTAGCAAACGTCCCATTTCGGCATCTTGGCTGGTAATCATACCGTAGTAATCGGCGATATGTTGTTGAACGATTTCAGGGGTACGTGGAAATTCTGCTAATACTTCGTCCCGAATCCGCATTTCGCCGTTGTCAAACGGGTGTTCTGGGTAGAAGTTCTCTGGAACAGGGACATCCTCAGGTTTATACATCGTCGCGTATTCACCGGGCGGTGTCCGAGGATCATGCGGTGAAGTAAAGGAGAGATAGAGGAAAAATGGATTCGTTTGGTCGTAGTTTTCTATAAATTGCACGGCGGAGTCTGTAAACAGTTCCGTTGAAAACTTATCACCAATATACCTATCATCTTGCGGATATTTTCCTGTCGGATCAAAATCGAAAATTGGCACCTTATATTGATTGCCCATGCCACCGAAGAAAATTGACCCACCGTCATCAAAACTATCTGCAAACGTTTGTCGGTCATTGTGCCATTTACCCGAAAAAAATGTGTGATACCCTGCTTGACGCATCACCTGGGGCCAGACAGCGTAATCTCGGTTAATCTGGTTTGCCCCGCTTCGGAATAGACTTGCACTTGTGAGAACAGCAGCGCGACTCGGAACACAAACTGCTCCTGAAAGCGAACCCATGATGTGGGTTTGTCGGAAAGTCGTTCCGCGTGCCATGAGTGAGTCCATAGTAGGCGTTTTCACGGTCGGGTCGCCCATGCCGCCGATGGCATCCCATCGGTGGTCGTCAGCAATCATAAAAAGAACATTCGGTTGTGAGGACATATTTTTAATTTTCCTTGCGAATTTTTAATTTTCCTTGCGGTTAAACAACGTGATTTTGAACCTTTGACGCACATGCCTTAAATCCGCTCTCCATTACATTACGAGCTACGGGTTTTGAGGATTTTTAATTTTCCTTGCGGTTCGGTCAGGTGGATCGGAACTTGAAAACTTTTCTCCGTAAACCCGCCCTCCATTTCATTACGGGCTACAGGTTTTCAGACTCCTATAAAAAATATCAAAATTACCAAACAACGTTGAGACCTAACCAAAAACCACCGCGTAATGAAATGGAGCGGTGACCAGGAGGCCATAGTTAAAAAAATGAAAATTGCGACTATTGAACAATTTTACCCGCGTCGCCGGACGCGCCTTGTCAAGATTACGACAGATACGGGTATCGTCGGATGGGGCGAAACCACACTTGAAGGTAAGCCCAGAAGCACGTGCACCGCTGTTGATGAGCTTTCCGACTATTTTATTGGTAAAGATCCGCTGCGAATCGAACACCACTGGCAGCACGTTTATCGCTCGGCGTTCTTCCGAGGCGGGAATATCTTGATGTCTGCTTTGTCCGGCATTGATCAGGCGTTATGGGACATCGCTGGCAAATACTACGATGTGCCTGCCTACCAACTTTTGGGGGGTGCCGTGCGGGACCGTATCCGCGTCTATGCACATTGGGGCATCGGCAGTCTGACGGACGAAGGCAAAGCTGCTGCGAAAGCGCGCCTAGAACTTTTACAGCAAAAAGGCGGCTACACGGCGTTTAAAAGCGGTCCCGGCGGCAAGTGGCGTGGACACGAACCTCCCGCGGTTATTGACGAATTTGTAGAACGCGCCTATCTCATGCGTGAATGGGTGGGACCGGATGTTGAACTCGCGTTCGATTTCCACGGTAAGATGACCCCTGCACTCGCCATTGAAATCTGCCATGAACTTAAAGGGATGCGTCCGATGTTCGTTGAGGAACCTATTCCGCAAGAGAATGTAGACGCGCTTAAACTGGTGTCCGACCATGTGCCGTTTCCGATTGCGACGGGTGAACGGCTGCTGACCCGTTGGGGGTTTCGCGAGGTCTTTGAAAAACAGGCGGTCGCTTACCTACAACCGGATACCTCCCACGCCGGTGGTATTACTGAACTGAAGAAGATTGCGAATATGGCGGAGGTCTACTATATGCACATCGCCCCGCACTGTGCTATCGGTCCCGTTGCTTTCTCTGCCTCCCTTCATGTGGATGCCGTTGTGCCGAATTTCCTCATCCAAGAACAGATTGATGCCGGCTTAGGTGACAGTCTGTTTATTGAAGATTGGCAAGTTACAGATGGACACATTGAATTGCCGACAAAGCCGGGACTCGGTTTTGAGATTGATCCGAAAGAGGCGGAACAGACGCTTGATACCTACCCTGAAGAACTCGGCGGCGAGTTCTATTATGATACCGATGGTAGCGTGGCGGATTGGTAAATCAGTTATCGGTTTTCGGATGTTGAAGTGCGTCTATATCCCACAGCAGCACCGTGCCGTCCGCACTCCCACTGGCAAGCAGGGCGCCATCGGCACTCCACGATAGCCCCCTTATAGTATCTGCGTGCCCTGTGAAGGTCGCTTTATGTGCAGCGATAAATTTCAATATAACGGAGACTTTAACGAAAGCCTCCGACATAACGGAGATGGATAAAGTCTTATTTTCTAGGAAGGGCGTTTTCGGGACAGCCATAAGCGTTGGGACATCCCATAAACTCACCTTTCCGTACCTATCTCCGCTGGCGAGTATCGTACTCTCTGGGTTCAACGCTACCCAAGTACTTGAAATACCTGTAAGGATTGGCTTCGGGCTAGCACCTGTAAGGTCCCATAGATGCGTCCCGTCTCGCCCACTTGTACTGGCAAGGAGGGTTCCGTCCGCATTCAACGATAAACTATAAACACGGGTGTCACGCAGTAATTCTGTGAACATTACTTTTTCTGTTCCGTTTTCGACATCCCGTAAACGTAAGGCATGGCTGCCCTCACTGGCACTTGCGAGCAGTGTGCCATCCGCGTTCAACGCGACGCTATGGACTTCCTCTCTATGCCCGATAAGGGTAGCTTTAAGTGTAGGCGTGGTATTTGTGAAATCCCATAAACGCACCGTACCGTGCTCATTTCCACTGGCAAGGTGTGTGCCATCTGCACTCCACGAGACGCTACTGATTCTCCGTCCTGATGGACTTCTGTCCGATATTTTTTCTGTGAGTAATCCTACCTCCTTTGTACTTTTGACATCCCATAAACGTAGCCCATCTGCCTGGCCTGTAGCGATCAGCGTGCCTTCTGGGTTTAGGGACACACTGTCAATTACATGCTCCCACGAGTGGGTCGGCGTCGTTCTCAAAGTTGCTATGAGTGTAGCGGTTGTGACATCCCATAAATGTAGCGTATCTGTCCAAATTGCGCTTGCGAGGCGTGTGCCATCCGCGCTCAACGAGCAACTCGTGACGCTGCCTGTATAGCCTTGGCTACCCGTATATCCTGTGAGGGTCGTTTTAAGCGTAGTGTTTTGGACCTCCCAGAGACGCACATCCGAGCTGCCAATAGCGAGGCGTGTCCCATCTGGGCTCCACGCTAGACTTTGTACCCCTTCTGTCTGGGCCCTGAAGGTCGTTTTGAGTGTAGGTGCAGCCGTTGTGACATCCCACAAACGCACGATGCCATCATATCCAGCAGCAAGTATTGTCCCATCTGGGCTCCACGCTAGACTTTCTACAGGGGTCTGTGAGGAACCGCCCTCCGGTGTCTCATATTCTATAAGCGTTGCTATTTGTGTAGCATTTTCGACATCCCATAAGAACCACCCGTATTTGCCGCCGCTTGCGGTGCCACCTGCGGCGAGGCGTGTGCCGTCTGCATTCAAAGATACGCACTTGTCTCCCGGTCCGAATCCTGGGAAGGTTGTTTTCAGTGTGGCAGTTTTGACATCCCATATCTGTATCGTGTCCTCGTGCCAGCTGCCACTGGCGAGTAGTCTCGCATCCCTGCTCAAAGATATGCTCCCAACCCTCTCTCTATGTCCCGGTTCTTTAAGGGTTGCTTTCAGTGTGGCAGTTTTGACATCCCACAGACGAATCCCGTGAAAATCCGAACTCACGAGAAAAGTGCCGTCCGTGCTGAACGCTACAAGTTCAGGTGCCATGTGTTCACCGTGATGTTCAGTAAGGTTGATTTTGAGCGTAGCCGTTGCGGTGTCCCACAAACGGACACCGTCGTCGCTTGCACTGGCGAGTAGCCTGCTATCCCCACTCCACGCTATACTGGTGACCTCACCTCTCTGTCCTGTGAGAAATGCGCGTTCTTGGTACGTTTCAGTGTCATATAGCCATATCCCTGCGCTGCTGGCTACGGCGAATAAATTGCCATCCGGTGAATATGCGATTTCCATTACCGATCCCTTACCGAGCCGGACTTTCGCACCTTCCGGTAGGCTGAATTGGGTATGCGCGGGATACTGGGCAAAGGTGGTGCTAATAAGAGCATATAAAGTTAGAAGCGATGTGAAGATGAAAAGAGGTATCTTTTTTTTCATGCTATTCGCCCTTTGGCTATACTGTCAAATGTAAGCACAACTCAGGGGGATCCATCCAGTTTCAAATTACGGATAGTTATCTTGGTATCGGGCGAGGAGACCTCGCCCCTACGAGAAATATAACCTAAAACGCAAAATTCACACAGTGCTAAACGACCGGTTTCCGATTTGAAACATAAGGCGGTTCCAACATCAACTTCTGATCTTCATCTGACATCAGATTCCGGAGTTCGTCGTCGTATCTACCTTGACCCCACGAGGCGTGTCCCGGTGAATACTTGAACAGGATTGAACGCCGTTCATGTGAGGCCGTCCACGGGAGCGTGCCGTGTGTCAACGCCTCCGTAAAGATGACAGCGTCGCCTGCCTTCTGATGCACCGGTGCCATACAAGTTCTGTTATCCTTCACTGGTCGAAATTGCGATGGACACGGGTAGTTACTCTTGTGGCTGCCGGGGATACAACAGAAACCGCCATGCCCCGGAAGCATATCGGTGAGTGCCCACGAGACGACGGTTAACCCGTTATACATCCGGTCGTTTCGGAAAACGTAGTACTGCGACGGGTCATAAGGCGTACCGCCGCCGTGAAGTGTTCCGCCTGGGTTGCCATCTATCATCAAAATGCCGTAGACGTGATCGAGTCGGAATTTGGGACCGACGATCTCTGCTAAGCACGGCATAATACGCGGATGGTTAAGGAGTTTACGGAACGCGTCGTTTTCCCAACTTAGGAAGCCACCAAATCGTTGTGAATGAACATTATCATCCACCGGATCCGGATAATCTTGTGCGTCGATAAGCGCGTTCAGTTCGGCGAGGGCTTCATCGCCTAAAACGCCTTCAATATTCACATATCCCCATAGATCAAACAAGTATTTTTTTTCGGGGCTCATTGAGACACCTCCATTAAAGGTAGTAGGCACACGCCGTGTGCCGTAGTCTCTATCTTACTGATGTGCCGAGCGCGAAGTGGGTTCAAGCCGCGTGACGACGATCTGTTCTCTGTCAATGAGTTCGCCGACGCGTGGCGACATCTCGTTTTTCCACCGATCATCTTCATAGACCGCTGCGTAGAGCTGCTCCCGCTGTTCTTCGCTCTCGAACCGTCGGATCCAGACGTAGAGATCGTCCTCTTCTTCGCCGATGAAACTACCAATCACAACCATTCCTTTAGAAATCTGGAATGGGAGAACCGTTTCTTCCATGTACTTTACCCAGTTTTCGCGTTGACCGGGTTTCGTTCTGTACTGCCGTAATTCAAAAAAAGCCATAAAAATCTCCTTTTTAGTAATTGTCGGTTATCAACTCGTAGGGGTTGGGTAACCCAACCCCTACGGTACTGACAACCAACAACCGATAACCATTTATAATCGATTATAGCCGTAGCCTTTGCCTGTGATTTCAAAGAGTGCTGCGGCTGCTAAGAAATGGATGTCTGCGTCCTGATCTTCCAAGAGCATTTCGAGCAGTGCGGCTGCGTTTGCATTTTTCGCGTCGCCGAGTGCCCTGATAACATCAAGGCGGAAGCCTCTCGTAATTTGGGCTTCATGCAGTTCGGTGAGTTTTGCGACCAACGCTGTTACTGCTTTGTCGGATCCGATGTCGCCCAATGCGCGCGAAGCATCGCGTCGAATCTCCACATGGTTATCATCGTTGTTCATCACTTCAATGAGCGCGTCGGTCGTTGAAGGGTCTGCCAATTCTCTGAGTCCTTGCGTCGCGGCTCGACGGGTATCCTTATCGGATTCGGTTTCGCCCTTCATGATCTGCACAAGTTCGGGGATGAGTTCCGAAATTCCGGCTTCCCCGACGGCGAGTGCTGTGGCTTTTCGGATGTCCACATCTGGATCGGATAACCGCTGTTTGAGGTCGGATATATCGAGTGCGGCATCTGCGGTACTACAACGCCCTAATGCAACCATTGCAGCATTTCTGATGGGGTTGCTTTCCCATTCATCTGCGGCGCGTTCCGCCATTTTCGGTGCAACGAAAGCAGGTAGATCCAGTTTCTTGGCAGCAATAACAAAAATCCGCCAGCTCCAGTTGCGCCTCCGATCATCAAGTCCGAGGTTTCGTCTGTTTCCTGCATCCTCAAGTGCGACGATGTATTCTGTATCGTCGATGAGTTGTCTGCCGAGGGCTTCGGCTGCGCGGGAGCCGCCGATTGTGCCGAGTGCGCGTGCGGCTTTTGTGCGTGTAGAAGCATTTGCTAATATTGCTGTGCTGGCATCTAACGGTATCCGTTTATCTTCAAGAATAGCAATCAGTCTCGGAATTGCCGTTTCACTTTCGAGTTTGCCGAGCGCGATTATTGCAGTGTTGGCAATGTTTCCGACGCGGATGTCGAGTGCCCGAACCAAGATGTCTTCAACCGATTTATCGCCGATATTACCGAGTGCGGTTACAGCGACGGCACGGACATCGTCTGGTTCCAGCGGATTTTCGACCATCTCGCTGAGTTTGGCAACCGCTTTTGAGTCTTTGAGGGTGCCCAAAGCCGCGGCGGCTTGCAATCGGATTTCGGCGTTTTCATCAGAGAGTGCTGTTAAAAGCGATCCAGCGGCGCGTTCATCTTTGAGCGCACCCAGCGAGACAATTGCGGCTGCCCGAATAGATTTCATCTCATCGGTATTTTCAAGTACAGCGATGAGGGGTTCAACAAGGCGGCGTTCCTTAAAGCCGCCGAGCGAGTTTGCTGCCCGTTTTCGGACAACATAACTCGGATGTTTGAGTTCCTCAAGCATTGCATCAACAGCGATTTTTTTGGTGGATGCCCCGAGGATATGGACGAATGCCCATCGCGTCCACTCATCATCTGCGGATTTAAGAGCGTCGAGAACAAATTCTGCTGTCGCATTATTATTATTTAAGATTAATGCCCCGATGACCTGGTTCTGCACAGAGAGGACTTCGTATCCGTCATCAAAACTTCCCAAGCCTTTCTTCAAAACATCGACAAGTCCCTTATCCGATGCCTGAATTTCTCGGAGTGCCACTGCAGCTTGCAAGCGGGTGGTCTCGTACTTATCGGTTCGGAGTGCATCTAACAACGGATCAACGACCCGCTGCCCTTTTATTTTCCCAAGACCGATGGCTGCTTCTTGTCGGACAACACCCTGTTTATCTTTTTTCAATGCGGTGATAAGAGCCGTTGTTGCGGCATCACCCTTGACTTCACCGAGTGCCCACGCTGCGCTTTGACGCACTGTTGCGCGACCATCATCCTCAAGGGCACGTACGAGGGGTTCTACGACAGTGTCCCCTTTGATAATACCGAGTGCGTGAGCGACTTCACTCCGCACGAGACTGGGTATCGGTTTGAGTTCACCCCATGTGCGGTAGTTTGCGCGCGGGTAATCGACTGTCCATTCAATGTTGAAAGATTCGACCTGTGTTCGGAGCGCGTCGAGCGTTTTATACTCGCGTTTCATGTGCCGTTGGAAGTCCGAAATTTCGTCGAATTGTGTAGACAGTACCCACACCAACACTGGCGTCGTTTCGGGTGCCTTAATACGACTCAGGACCTTGACAGCGTTGGCGCGTATGATAGGGCTGGTTTCATCACTGAACATGAGAAGGAGCATCGGCTGTGTGGCTTCTTCAGGTTTGAGTTGCCAGAGCGCAGCGATAGCCGCGAGACGCAGGGTTTCCCGCATCTGTTTATCCATCGCGATGACGATCAATTTTTCAACAGCATCCTCTGTCGTCACCCCGATTTTTCCGAGTGCCTCCGCAGCATTCGTGGCAGTCGTATCATCGTAGGAGAGTGCCTCCGTAAGTGCGGGAACCGCGCGGCGCGCCCGCATATTCCCAAGCCCGATCGCAGCCAACGCTTTTACCTCTTTATGCGGGTCGCTATTTAACGCCTCAATAAGCGATGTGATTGCGCGCCGGTCACCGATGGATCCAAGCGCGTCTGCGACCTTTATCCGAATTTCATCTGTGCCGTTTTTGAGCGCGTCAAGCATAAGCGGGACAGCAACACCGCGCATTTCGATGAGTGCTGCTAAGGCATTACTTTGTAATTCTTCGTTTGCTAATTCTTTTATCAGCGGTTCTACGGCGGCTTCCGCTTTGAGGAGTCCGAGCGTTTGGATTGCGGCGGCTTGTGTGCCGATTCGGTATTTTTTCATCCACAGATCATCAATGTAAGCACTCGCAATGTATTGATAATCTGCAGTAAAACCGGTGTCCTCGTCAGGAATCAGATTTCGCGCTTTCGTCGTCAAAACCTCAAGGAGAGGTGCAGCTGCGGGGTTTCCTATACGGTTGAGTGCATCTATCGCTGTATTTTTGACGTAACTGTTCGGGTCTGCAAGCAGTCGGACAAGGTCAGGGACAGCGGTTTCGTCTTCGATGCTGCCGAGGAGTTTTGCGGCGTGCATCCTGACCTGCGCGCTATTATTTTTAAGTGCAAGTTGAAGGCCCGGCACAATATCGGTGCCTTTCGCTGCCCCTGAACTTGCCAATTTTTCAAGAGCAACAATTGCCCGGTACGCGACCTCCGGAGTGTTTACCGTTTCTGTCAATGCACCTTCAAAGGTTAAGATGAGTTCGGGTTTCTCCATCGCGCCAAGAAGGCGTAAGGCTTCTTTTTGTATGGAGGGATCCTTATGGTGCGTCGCTTGTTGGAGCAATTCAATAACTGTATTCCCGCTTCCCAATTTCTCCACGAGTTGCGCGACTGCGGCACGTGCGTTCGGCTGATAGCATTTCTCCGCTGCTAAAAGTGCTTCAACGACAGCAGCATCCGGGTGAGCGACGAGTTCTGTTAGCAATTCTGCCCGCTTTTCGACTGCCTCCGCAAGCGACACGGCGAAGAGCCCAGAAATAGAATTCTGAGCGCGGATGAGCCGCTCCTGTTGGTCGAGATCATCGGAATCTGGGTCTTCCAACACTGAGATCGCAAGGATATCGGCGGCGAGTGTTTCAAGGTAAGCATTCGCTTGGGCGATCGCTTGGTGCCAGCCCTCTGTCTCAGTGCGTGTCCGGTTCTGTAGGAAGGCCTTCAGGTGCTGTGCTTCCTTGTTTCCGGCATCCGTCCTCTGGACTGCCGTTTGTGCAGCGGTATAATCTCCGCGAACAACGGCAGCGCGCGCTTCAATAATATCCCTATTCTCTTTCTCACCACACCCTATCAGAAGGGCAATAACCGCAATCAATGGAAGATAGATACCGATTTTCAGTATTTTACAAATGTAGTGTTGCTGCATAGTTCTCTCCTGTCGTATCAGCAGGCACGCTTAAACTGCTTTTAAGTGTTTTTAGTCCCCGGCTATCACGAGTTTTGTCAGGTCTGCGATGGCATAAATATTCTGCCCAACTTTATTCAACAACGCCAGTCGGTTCGCACGTAGTGCCGGTGCCTCCGCCATAACCAACACATCATCAAAGAATGCGTCAATAGCTGGTTGTAAAGTAGCGAGTTGTGTTAGGAGTTTAGCATAATCGCGTTCTTGGATGCTCCGTTTGAAATTCGGTTCCGCCTCACTAAGACAGGCGTTTAATTGCTTTTCCGCATCGTCTTGCAGTAGTGTCGCGTCTACAGTTTCTGGCGCGCTCGGCGGTAAAATTCTCAGGACCCGATTGAGGGCATTATACACGTCCTCAAAGTTTGGTGTCAAGCGAAATTCGGCAAGCGCGCTGGCACGTTCGAGAATGTCGATAACGTTGACATCACCGCCTGCCAAGACAGCATCCGCAAGGTCAGGCGTGTATTGCTGGGTCTGCGACAAGATGACACGCAGGCGTTCTTTGATGAAACTGAGAACACTCGTTTTTGTATCTTCTGCTAATGGGACCGTGTAGTGCGCAATCGCTTTTTCGACAACAGCATCCAAAGAGAGTGGTAACTGCCGATCTTGAAGGATACGGATTGTGCCGAGTGCATGTCGTCGTAGAGAGTACGGGTCTTGCGAACCTGTGGGACGTTCTTCTATACCGAAATAGCCGACGATGGTGTCGAGCTTGTCAGCGATGGCGAGCAGCGCACCGACTTCGGTCTCGGGGAGTGGCGTATCCGCACCGAGCGGTTGGTAGTGCTCAGCGATAGCGGTAGCGACCAGTTCAGGTTCTCCAGAATTGCGAGCGTAATATCTACCGGTGATACCCTGCAAGGTGGGGAATTCAATGACCATCTGCGTTGTCAAATCTGCCTTACAGAGCCAAGCTGCCCGTTCTGCATGTGCGGCGGCCGTTTCTGTGTAGGCGGGATTCGTACCCCCGATTTCCTTAGCGATGAACTTAACCAACGTCTTAAGCCGTTCCGCCTTATCTAAGAGTGAACCGAGTTTGGCGTGAAAGATAACCGCCCCCAGCCGTTCGACTTTATCGGCGAGGCTGGTTTTCTGATCTTCCTTGTAGAAGAACTCAGCATCGTTGAGTCTTGCGCGGAGAACGCGTTCGTTTCCGTGCTGAACACCCTCGAAATTTCCGTCCGTTCCGTTAGAGATCGTAATGAATTTCGCTGCCAATTCTGATTCACTTTTCCACATCGGAAAATAGCGTTGATGCTTTTTCATAGCGGTAATCAGCACTTCAGGGGGGAGTTCCAGATGCGATTCACTGAAATTGCCGACGATGGGTTGCGGGTTCTCTACAAGATAGTTTACCGTATCTAACAATTCACCGTCTAATTTCGGGAGATAGCCTTCCACTTTTAAAATGGATCTTACCTGTTTTCGGATTGCCTCCCGTCGTTCTGTTGGACAAACAATTACACCGGCAGCGCGCAATGCCTCGGTATAGGTCACTAAATTCGCCGATGTTAGATGTATCGGCTCAGGGTGCAAGGAGCGATGTCCGTAGGTTACGCGTCCGGCATGCGCGTCTCCGTAGGTACAGTCAACGCTTTCATCTCCTAACAGCGCAACAAGCCACCGAATAGGACGCGCGAAACGCGTAACCGTCCTGCCCCCCTTTTCAGGCGGGTAAGCTCCGCTCCCACCTGTTTCCCAGCGCATGGTTTTCGGAAAACGGAGCGCTTCGATCCATTCAGGTAGAAGCCCTTGCAATACCTCTCGCGCGGCAACACCTTTTTCGAGTTTTGAGACAGCGATGTATTCTCCACGTTCGGTTTCAACGATACGGAGCGCTGAGAGTTCAACGCCTTGCGTCTTTGCGAAGCCGATCGCTGCTTTTGTCGGTTCACCGTTTTCATCGTAGGCAATCCGTTTCGGCGGTCCCACGACTTCCGTCTCTTCGCTTTCTTGAAGCGTCTTCACGTCTTTGATGCTAAGCGTGATACGGCGCGGTGTACCGAGCGTTTCAACTTCTCCGAACGGGATTCTGTGGCTCGTTAGCGATTCGGTTGCGATTTCACGGAGTTGTGCAAGCACAGGTGGGACATAGCTCGCAGGTATCTCTTCTGTACCGATTTCAAATAGGAGATCGGCAGCTTCAGTGCGGTTAGAAACCGCACCTACCGCGGTTGAGGTTGGTTCAATGCGGTTAGAGACGGGGGTTGATGCCGTGCCAAAACGTCCCATGAGCGGGTGTTCCATCTCTTCGCGCTGTTTGACATACGCCCGTGCAATCCGTTGTGCAAGCCGCCGCACGCGTTCAATATAACTCACCCGTTCTGTGACGCTAATAACACCGCGGGCATCTAACATATTGAAAGTATGCGAGCATTTCAAGACATGGTCGGTCGCCGGTAGTACTAACCCTGCATCTAAACAGGCGTGCGTCTCCTTCTCATAAGTGCTAAACAGGTCAAAGAGCATCTCTACGTTTGCTTGCTCAAAGTTGTAGGTGGAGTATTCCACCTCGCTTTGGCGATGGACATCGCCGTAGTTGAGATGTTCGTTCCAGCGGATCTCAAAAAAGTCGTCCACATCTTGCAAGTAGAGCGCGATGCGTTCAAGCCCGTAAGTTATCTCAGCGCAGATCGGGTCGAGATCGATGCTTCCCATCTGTTGGAAGTAGGTGAATTGTGTAACTTCCGCCCCATTCCACCAGACTTCCCAACCGAGTCCGGATGCACCGAGCGTCGGTGATTCCCAATCGTCTTCAACGAATCGGATGTCGTTTTTGCGGGCGGAGATACCGAGACTATAAAGGCTCTCAAGGTAGAGGGGTAGAACGTTCTCAGGTGCAGGTTTGAGGATTACCTGATATTGGTAATATGCACCGACACGGAAAGGGTTTTCTGCATACCTGCCGTCGGTTGGACGGCGGACAGGTTCTACGTAGGCTGTCTGCCACGGTTCTGGTCCGAGACATCGGAGGAATGTAGCCGGATTGAACGTCCCTGCGCCGACTTCTATATCGCACGGTTGTTGGATGATGCAGCCCTGGTCTGCCCAAAATTTCTCTAACGCTAAAATTATTTCTTGAAGTGTCATATCTGTTTTTCTTTGCACGCTCCGTTTTGAATTGATTGATGCGTATCTATTGTAACATAAACAGATTTTTTTAAGCAATAGATTTTGAAGACTTGCATAATTTGACAATGTCGCGCAAACGAAATAAGGAGCACGGACAATGAACATGGAAACCATACTTGAGCAAACTACCAGTTTCAGAGATGACCTCTTGAAAGACCTCAGGGATACAGAGTTTGCGATGTATTACTTGGAAACAGCCTTAGCAGACTATAAAGAAGATGGCAACACAGACTCGCTCTGGATGGCACTGCGGGATGTTGTAGAGGCGCAAGGCGGAATCGGAAAACTCGCCCAGCGGGCAAAGACTGATCCTCAGTATCTCAACGATATATTCACCTCTAAACAGAAGCCACACTTGGATAACTTACAGCGTATCCTCTCTGGGCTGGGATTTCAGATTCGATTGGAATTCGCTGAAAACTAACGACAATCCCCTAACTATCATCCCACTGTTTTTCAAACTGACGTTCATTTCAATAACGACCAGTCAGGTTCGTCTTCTGGGTCGCCGAGAGGACCGTGGGCGTTACGGACAATACGGCGTTGTAGGTCATACCAATCCCTATAACTCGTCGCGGGCTGGAGTGTGTCGTTGCGGGCATCCATCAGATTTGTGAGGGTGGTCTCCATCTCATCTGCTAACGGTTTTGCTTCGGGATTGTCAATGAGATTGTTCATCTGCAGTGGGTCTGCTGCTATATCATACAGCATCCGTTTACCGTTGCGCCAGCGTGCGTAACTGTGCGTTTTTGTGCGGGCACCGCGCCACTCGTTACCATCTACGAGATAGTCGTAGGTTGCGCCGAAGTTCATTGTCAGGACGGCATCTTGCTCAAAGACATCGGTTTCGCCGCGCCAAGATGCGGATAAGTCATAACCTTCCACGGTTCGGGGTGGTTGGATATCGCATAATCCACAGAGCGATGGGAACAGGTCTACGGGGGATGTGAGTGTGTCGCAGGTGCGGTGGTTTCCATCAAAAACGCCGGGGAGTCTCATGATGAGTGGTACTTTGATGGATTCTTCATAAGGTTCGCGCTTTGCCCAGAAATTGATGCCTTGTGCGCCGCCCTGCGTGCCGTGATCGGATCCGAAAACGAGCAGTGTGTTTTCGACGCGTCCTGTTTTTTCGAGGTACGCCATCAACTCGCCGAGCATATCGTCCACTGTTAGCACCATAGCGAGGTAGTGTCGGTAAATCTTTAACGATTGTTCTTTAATTGCGTCTGGTACGTTTTCGGGTAATTGGAGTTCAGCAGGCAACCGGTCATAGTATTCTTGTGGTGCAAACTCGTAAGGCGTGGAGTGTGCTTGGTGCGCGGAAATAAACAGACAAAACGGTGTATCGTCTTCCATGTCGTCCATAAACTGGAAGGCGTATCGGTTCAGTGCGTTGGTTTCGTAACCCTCCCATCTTTCGTTCCGCCAGTCTTGGTCGAGATTCACAGTGCCGTTGAAATAATCGGTGTGGAAGTTATAACCGCGCCAGTGTTGGAAACCGAGGCGATCGCGTCCTTCAGGGACATAGTCGCGCCCGCCGATTTCCGGGAACGAACCGGTGTGGAGATGCCATTTACCGACCCATGCTGTCCGATAGCCGTTTCGGTTGAAAACGTCGCCGAGTCCGATTTCATCGTGTCGGGTTTTGACGAAGTTGATGAGGTGTCCCGTCGTTTGCGGATGCCGTCCGGTGAGTAGCATGGAGCGGTAAGGCGTGCAGACGGGTGCAGTAGCGATCGCGTTTGAGAAGACGGTGCCTTCTTGCGCGAGTCGATCAATATGCGGTGTTTCGATCTGTGTGTCGCCGTATACCGGCAACGAACACGCACGAATCTGATCCGCAAGGAGATAAACGATGTTCGGTTTGCCTGTCATATTTTTCGTAGGGTTTGCAAGTTTTCAGAATCTGCTGTTGGAAGTGATGTTCTTCAAGATCGGATTAACGTGGGAGAAGTTCAATCGTTCCGGTTGAGAATGAGATGTTGACATTAAAATGCCTCAGAAAATTCAGACCTAACAACCCTTTTATCGGCGAATTTCCAGGTAGATCGTGACATAAAACATCAATATTCTCGATAGTCTCCCCAATCGCGGTTAACCTCCGAACGTTGATACGCTTCGCGAACGCCGGACCGCTCGCGGTGAGCAATTGCACCCGGTCCTCTGGGTTTAACAGGTCGTATCCTAAAGCAATAAGCACTTGTGACGGAATGATAGTAATTGTGGCCCCGGTATCTAAAGCTACAGTCACATTTCGGAAAGTATCTGGATCTGGATCAGCACCACCGACTTGAAGACGAAGGACAATTAACTCACCTGAGGGGTTAAAGGAGACGCTTCCCATTACAATAGGAATCCTCCTATCCCCTCTGGAAGAAGTCTACCTGTATAATGTATGGCTGCTCCACCTTTGTAATGTCTTGAGATCTCATGAATGTCATCCTCAGATTTGCTATGGACGGCAACTATCCCGGATAGCAACTCCGTATTTTCGCCGATTTTGCAATCCACGATGAAGAGCCATTCATCGGGATATTTCTGCTCCATCTCTTCAAGTGTGAGGTGTTCACTTGTCATTTCTATCCACTCCTTTTTCAACAGGGTGTTGATGAATTGATTCAATTATAGCATAATGACTGCCATCTTAGCAAAGGTTTTCAGAGTACCTTCAGAGATATTCAGGGATCGGTCATCAACAAGCAGCAGACGCGGCTTTAGAATTGTAAACCCAAACTTACTCGGTGTGCTTGTTGTAGCCGTCCGAAATCGGCATAAGCGTAGTCGAGCGCGAGCAGCCTTTTGCCAAGTGTTAGGTGGATACCCAAGCCGAGGGTGAGACCCTCTTCGTCATCCCGCCAATCTTCGCCCAATCGGAATTTGTAACCGCCGCGAATCGCCGCCATCCTTTTATACCAATACTCCATCCCGATGTTCAACCGTTCACTGTTGTCGTTGGGATGGTTCGCATCGAGCGCGAGGGTGAGGAGATTATCGCCGGAATCGATGACATCATAGGCGATACCGAGACGGAAGTTAGAAGGTAGCGGAAATTCGATTGTTTCTAATGCCGCTGTCCGCGCCGGGTTCGTTGTATCTGGAAATGGACGGTAGTCTGATGTCCTTGGATCACCGGCTATTTCGGATCCGCTTTCCAGATCGGGACCACTGAAACGCATCTCCGGCCCGAAATTTGAGAAACACATCCCGATACGTAGACTCCGCCAACCGGTATGGTATAGCGTTCCAACATCAATAGCAACACCATTAGCACTTTCCCGATGGATCTGCTGGTGGATATATTTGGCGTTGATACCGAAGGAGAGTTTAACGCCGGATTCTTTCGCATAGAGTTCCCTGGCAAACGCTAAGGAGACCGCAGTATCATAAGCCGAATACCAGAGACCGGTGCCGTCAGGTTTTGTGAGCGTAGTGATTTCCGTATCAGGGACATTGAGGAATGTGACGCTTGCGCCCAAGGTGCCGACGTTCTTTATCGGGGTAGCGAACGCGAGATAGTTGTAGCGGACATCGGCGAGCCAGAATATTTGTGTGTCCGAAAAACTGGTTTTTTCGAGCTGGCTTATCCCAGCAGGGTTCCAATAGATACTGGTTACATCGTTGGCAAGTCCGCCAAACGCGCCGCCGAGGCTATCAACCCGCGCACCGGGACCGATTTTCAGAAACTGGGCACCCGCTGTGCCGACATTGGTTGTGGCATAACCGGGAACAACCCACAGTGCCAGAAGCAGAAACAAAAGAGTATAAATTATATATCGCATGTGGTTCTCCTGTTATCGAATAATAGCAAATCTACCGATTTTGTTACCGACGACTGTGTCACTCTCGTCGCGGGCTTCAACATGATAGATATAGACGCCGCTTGCGAGTGCCTGATTATAACGGTTAAGGAGTTCAAAAGATGCTGTGCCACCTTTGTCGCCTTGTGACGAGCGGTCATCCGGACTATAAAGTTCAGTGCTTTCGTGTTCGATTGTATGGACTAATTCACCAGCTAATGTGTAAATCCGAATAGTGCAGTGTGGTGGCAGGTGCGTGAAAAATATCTTGTCCGTTCCTTCCGAGAGTACTGCCCTATTCGTGACGAAATAAGGGTTTGGCACGACACGGATTTTTCCGAGATCGGCTTCAATGTTTGCAGCGTCCAGTGTCTCTTCCTTTGTTGTCAAAAGGAATTCGTCGCCATCTTGCGGCGCGCTGACCCCGCCCATTTCAACAGTGAAGACATCACCTGCCGAAATTTCTCCGTTAGGGTCTTTGATATAGACGTACCCACCGCGGATGAAAATTCGGAAGAAGCCGGGTGTCTCGGCTGGGACGTATTCATCACGCCAGCCAGTGCCTGTTAGAATGGCGTATCCGTCGGCGCGTTGGTCGTTAAATTGGATTTCTTCGCCAGTGTCTTCGTCCACCACCTTGACGTGTGTATCGTCAGTAAACGTAATCGAGTAGGTGTGCGGACGATAGTAGGTTACCCAAAAGATGTTCGGCCAGGTGTTCTCACCGACACCTGGGGATTGAATGTTTACCTCCCACCCCGTCACTGTGCCCGCTGTCAATTTGACATCGTTAATCGGATTTTCGGTTGGACTTCCGTAGGACACGTCAACACCTGTTATTTTCAAGACGATACCATCGAACATCGGGGAAAGGACTTCAACAGCTTCTTGATGGAGCGGGTCATACCAGTCAAAGAATTGTTTCTCGACGACGGTTTGGTTTGTCGTTGTGTTGACAATCTCATAAGCGGGCGGTTGATAACCGGGCCCGGTAATATATGCCGCCGCATCTGTCTGTTTCGCGCCGAACCAGACGATTTTATATTGGTCTCCTGTGACTTTGTTCGGGGCGAGTACCATCGGCTCAACGGTAACGCTGCCCTGTCCCTGCTGTTCTATATCAGCAGTCGGTCCACGGTATCCAGCCGGTTGCGCACGCGGCACGACCTGTACCATCGTTTCAATCTGACTGCTCTCCATCGCAATCAACCCTGTTTTTGGGTTACCTGTGTCATAAGAGGTGACGGCGTAGGTGTATTCGAGTCCGTTGGTGAGACCTTCGTCGGTATAAAAATTCTTGAGGCCTGCGTCCTCACCGAGTGCTTGTGAAGGCGTGGAAACGACTCGGAAGATGTCCCCAGCGACGGGCGCCCCTGAAGGACCATCGGAAATCTGTACGTAGAGCCCACCGAAATAGATTCTCGCACCAGAGCGATATGTCCCATCGGGATGCGGTTCGCCTGTATTCGGGTCTTTGATGACGACATATCCGCCGCCGTCTGCTGGAAACGCTGCATTGTAAGGCATCACTTCCCATAGGGTTGTATTGACGACTTCAAAACTGGTACTGGAATTGAATTTGATCATATAGACAGCACTTTTGAAGAAACTCGCGAAGAAGGGTTCATCGCCCATGCTTTCAATGACCGCATCTGACTGCTTACCGACGTGCGACACTGTAAAGAAATTACCGGTCGCGCTCGGCTTGTCGAACTCCATCAGCATCGTCCAATCCTCAACAGGGTTGCCGGTGGATTCGTCATAAGCGACATCTCGCCTATAGACACGATACCCTTCAAAGATTTTTTCCGGATCGGTTACGTCAACATATTCTTCAATATTCTTGTTGACCTCGTTATCCACCCAACGTCCTTCGCTCTCCCAGACGAGGGTTACCTGTTGGTCGGCGGGGTAAGCCGTGACCAGCGGGGAGGGCGGTGGTGCGGGTGCGACGTAGCCATCATCATACAACTTCTGTGCCCAGTCGGCAGATGCCTGTAAACCGGCAAGCCCTTCACCGATCGCGACTGCGATAATAATGTTGAACGAATCTCCGGGGGCAAGCGATTCAACGGGCCCATAAGATTGGACGAAGCGTTGATCGTCGTAGTTTGCAGGGAGCGGTTCGACACCAGGCGTACTAATTAACGCGTATATCTCCGCATCGGTTGATGGATCTGTGGATATGGTAATCCGTTTGTGGGCTGCGAACGGAATTTTTGCCGCTGGATTATCGCCTATGTATGCATCCAATACCCGTAAACCTATATACCCCGGCGCGGAGGCGTTGGAGTATCCGTAAGACAAATAACGGTTCGGATGGTCCACAGGGTTGAGCGCGTCCGGTGTCTGGTCAAGTGCAACGAAGTCATCGGCGGAGTAACTCGCCGTGCCTGTTTCGTTACTCGAAACATCTACATCGTAACGGAACGCCATAAACACATCTTCAAGGGTATCATCACCGACATTTTTGACGTTGTACTCAAGGATAAAAAAGTCGTAGAGCGGTGCGTAACTCCATTGGAACCCGTTGACCTCAAGTTCTAATCCGAGAATCAAGCCTTTGTTTGCATCGGGGTTCATGTCAGAGCATCTGAACATGATGGCTTGGCTCGTGGGTGTCTCTTTTGTTGTCGTTCCAGGTTTATTTGAGATGACTTCCGGCGCGTCGTCAGTGGGCCAGATTTCACTTTGTCTACCATCTGCCTCAGAAACGCCGACCTCGCCGCCTTTTTTCGCACCGATCCAGATGTCTCCTTCAAAGATATAGGAGTCGTTTGTTCCTGCGGGCCACCAGCCTGAAGGGTTGGCAGTCGGATTACTCGGATATCCGACGACTCCGGTGTTAAAGATAGCAGACGATAGGTTACCTACGTCAAGTGCTTTCCAATCCACCTGTGCACTTGCCGGTAATATGGCGAGTGCCAAAATTGTGGATAGGAATAGTGTATATCGTAATATTCTCATAATTTCGTTTACCTCGTATGTTCTTCATTGAAGGTTGTAGTAATAAAC
>VXZK01000070.1 GCA_009845545.1 Candidatus Poribacteria bacterium | reverse complement strand
GAGAATTGGATATATTACTGTCCTTCCATTACTTTGGGACCGTGAATTCTTCTGGTAATAAAGTAAACGATGATGAAAAAGTTAGGTTTCGCGTTGTTATAATGAATAGTCACACATGAGGATTTGAAAGTTGTCTCTGAAGTGAATCCTATTTCTCATAGTAATCCGTGTACGCTTTCACCAAATCGCCTTTCCGAAAGCCGGGGACAGCCGTGGCGCATTCCAGTGCCAGATGTTCGTAATCAATCTCCATCAAACGCGCTAAGACGGTAGGATTTTTTGCTTTCAAAAGTATCCACTGCTTACGCTTTTCACACTGCTTTTCGTCCGTTTCTCTGCGGGAATAATCTTGCCAGCCTTGGCACGGGACAGCAAAATCGAAGGGGTTCTGAAAGACTTTCAAAGCATCAGGTGTGTTATTGTACTGCCATATTTGGAAATCTTTGTGTTGAATGGGTAGCGGTTCATATTGGCGCATATTCTGAGCAGTGCTTGCCAAACGTGTCCATATCTGAAATTCGGTGTTTACTGCGTAAGACTTGCCTGTACTGAGGTGGAAGGCATCCCTTGGGAGAGGCAATTTACTGATGAAGCGCATATCCGGCTCAAGCTGCTTATGGGTGGTAAATTTGCGGAAATTGACTGGCACAATAAAGGCGATGATGTCTGCTAAATGGGCTGCGTGATTAAAGAAGGCTATTGCTAATTTGCCGCGTTTACCGAAAGGTGGATTCCCGATGACCACAGTATCCTGCAGGGCGAATGGTAAATCGGTGACGCTAAAAAAGTCTTGGCGTTTCACATCCTTACATTTCGGCACGAGATCAATGCCGAATCGTTTTTTCGAGGGTAAGAGTTTGTAGAACGCACCCGTGCCAGCAGCCGGTTCGACAAAAAAGAGATCGCTGAGATTCCGGTTTAGCGTCGAAAGCGTGTTTGTGAAATGCTCCCAACATGCGTCCGCGACCTCTGATTTAGTGTAAAACTGACCTAATAGATTCTCCAAACCTTCCACCTTTTAGTATCTCGGTACTTGTCAAGGCAGCCCGTCTCAATACATTCAGCCAGGGATTACTCAAAGCGTACCAACTTACCATCTTTGACGATTAGAACCTTTTCGTCGTAAACTGCGTCCCCGTTAGCATCAAAAGAGAATTTCCCGAAAATTGTGTCAAAATCTCTGATACTTGCGAGCGCGTCTCGAATCGCTGCAGCATCGGTTGATTGGGCATTCGCGATTGCCGCCGCCAGAATATGCAGGGTCGCATACGAACGCGCGGCGTAGTTACTCGGTTCCATGCCGAATGTGGTGTTATAATTTTCCACAAAAGTTTTATTTCCTGGTGTATCAACAGCGGTCCCCCACCCTACAAAAGTTATTGCACCCTCAGCAGCTGCGCCTGCGGCTTGCACATCTGCTGCGGTCAATGTCCGCACGATAAAGGGGGCGGATATACCGAGTTCATGCCCTTGCATGAGGATTCCAGGCTTTTCCGGCGATAAACATGAAACAAAAATGACATCGGGATTCAGGGTCTGGATTCGGGTTAATTGTTGAGAAAAGTCGGTATCCCCACCTTGGAAGGTTTCAGTTGTTATCACCTCAACACCTTTCGCAGCAAGGACTTCTTGCACAGCCGCGTCTCCATCGGCGGAGAAAAGATCGGTTTCATCGTACATTGTCGCGGCGCGTTGATAACCGAGTTTTGTCTGTGTGACTTCAATGCCCTTGGGGATAAGTATATCTGTCGTCAGTGAGACGCGAAAAACATAATCTCCGAGCGCACTGAGCCCGCGGGCAGCGGATGTCGGGCTAATCGCCACAACCTGATTTTCTTGCGCTACCGGAAAAGCCAACTTAGTTTGACTTGATGTCGCAGGTCCGAGAATGATAGACACGCCTTCTTGGTGAATCAGCTTATTGAAGGCTTCAACGGCTCCGTCTATAGTGCTCTGATCGTCTTCGATAATAAACTTGAGTTTTATCCCACTCGGAGGCGCAGCGTTAATCTCGCCGCGTGCCAACTCAAAGCCTTGTGAGATTGGGGTGCCAAATGTGTTATTGAACCGTCCTGTTAAAGGTAAGACAACACCGATCGAAATTTCTTCACTGAGTTCTGCCATCTGAGGCGTAGCAGGTTGCGTAATTTGTGAGATCCGTTCACAGGCAGAGAGTCCTGCAATCAATACGATAATCACGGATAGAAACGCGAAAGCTATGATTTTTCTAATGTACATATAATTAATACTCCTTTGGTGGTACACAGGGTGTGCTGATGGTTCTGTTATGAAATGGATAGCACATAGTGTATATTTCCTATTTTGCAGTTTTATTATACCATTTTCGCTGTGAAAATGAAATTAAAAACGGTTTCTCTTTGATGCCTATGCGCTTGCTTAATTTCCTATTATCGAGTATATTATAGAAAATCGAAACCTCAGAATATGAGATGGAGCGATATGACGACAAAAGTAAAATCACCGGTCCGTTGGGGCATTCTCAGCACGGCCAATATTGCCACGAAGGTTGCCCGGGCGATCCATCTCGCTCGGAACGCTGACTTAATAGCGATTGCGAGCCGGACAGAAGAACGCGCTGCAACATGGGCAGAAGACCACAACGTTCCCACAGTTTACGGTACTTACGACGCACTCCTTGCCGACGACTCACTTGATGCTATCTACATCCCTTTACCCCCTTCACTCCACGCTGAATGGACAATCAAAGCAGCGGAACACGGTAAACACGTCCTTTGTGAAAAACCACTCGCCGCAAACGCTGCCGAGGCGACCGCTATGGCAGACGCGTGTCGGCAAAACGGTGTACAACTGATGGACGGTGTCATGTGGGTCCACCATGATCGCACAGCGGCAATGCAGGAAAAAATAACAGACGGCACGCTCGGAAAACTCCGCCGAGTGACAGCGGCGTTCACTTTCAATTGGGATACAATTCCTGTTGGGAATATCCGTGCGATGAAGGAATTCGCGGGTGGAAGCCTCGGTGATTTAGGGTATTACTGTGTCCGCGCGATTCTCTGGGCATTTGAGCAGATACCGACACAGGTGTTCGCAACGGCACGCTACAAGGTGGGTGTCGATTTCAATCTTACTGGTATCCTCTGGTTTGACGATGAACGCATCGCTACTTTGGATTGTGGGTTCGATACGGGACTCCGAAAGTGGTTCGAGGTCGCAGGCACGCATGCTTCGATTGTCTGTGATGATTTCACTGTCCCAACCTCCGAAGATACTGCCCGGTTTTGGGTTCACGGTTCGGATGGGAACGAGCAAAACACTGTTGACGGATGCATCCAAGAGGTCACAATGGTCGAGCGTTTCTCGCGGATTGTGCAATCTGGGAATCTTGAGGCGAAATGGTCCGATGTTGCCGTCAACACCATGCGTGTCTGTGACGCGCTTCTTGAATCAGATCGGCGAAAAGAGGTTGTTAAACTATAGGGGAATAACATGAAAATTACAAACATTGAAACCTTTGTTGTGGACGCGGGATGGCGGCCTTGGATTTTTGTGAAGGTGGAAACCGATGAAGGGGTCACCGGCTACGGCGAATGTAGCGATGGTAGGAACCCTAACGGAGTAGCGGGGACTATCAAAGACCTTACGCCGCTGCTTATCGGACGCGATCCGCGTGCTTATGAGATGCGGTTTTGGGATATGATTCGCGGGTCTCGACAGAGTCCTGGCGGCATCGCTGCGAAGGGCATCGCTGGTATTGAGTGCGCGTTGGTGGATATTAAGGCGAAAGCGTTGGGAATCTCCGTTGTGGAACTGTTCGGTGGACCGACACGCGATAATGTGCGTGTCTACTGGTCACACTGCGGTTCCTCTCGTGCCCGCAACTATGAACTCATTGGGGTGCCACCTTTAAGAGCGATGGATGACATCGCTGCGTTGGGGCGAGAAGTTGTTGAGAAGGGGTTCACCGCTCTTAAAACTAACATTGTTATTCCCGGCGACCCTGCTTCCGTCTATTTCCCTGGCTTCAGTAACGGAACCGGGAGCACTGACGGAAATGTAACACCTCAGCTCCTGCGACACATTGAAACCTTAATCGGCACCTTTAGAGAGGCGGTTGGGCCTGATGTCGGTATTAATCTTGATCTGAACTTCAATTTCAAACCGGAGGCGTGCATGCGTATCGCCAAGGTGCTTGAACCGTTCGACATGCTATGGTTGGAGATTGATATGTATGATCATGAGGCGCTCCGTCAAATCAAGGATTCTACGACGACGAAGATATGCACCGGCGAAAATCTCTATTACATGCGCGAATATTTACCCTATTTTGAATGCCGTGCTGCCGATGTCTTCATGATAGATGTACCGTGGAACGGATTCGCGCCTTCAAAGAAAATTGGAGACTTGGCGGATGTGTTCCAGCTCAATGTTGCACCGCATAACTACTACAGTCACCTCGCAACCTATATGAGCGCGAGTCTCTGTGCTGTCTTGCCTAATGTGCGGATCATGGAGATTGATATTGATGATGTTCCATGGAAGGACGACTTGACGACGCATGTGCCAGACATTGTGGACGGCTACATGAAAACCCCGACGCGTCCGGGATGGGGGACTGAACTCAACGAAGAGGTCGTCAAGGCACATCTCTGGGATAATCGGAGGGGTGATTGGTAGATTTGAGCAGGGGGTCTTGAACCATCAAGACTAAAGGGATTGATAGAATGAACTTTCGTTCATATCTTTTTAAGGAGGGTTTTCGGCTAAGTGATGATATATGCCATTTTAGGATTAAGAACGTAGGCCGTCAGGGACTCGCGTTTTGGAAATGATGCAAAATCATTATTAAACCGAAAACTCTCAAGTTTTTTGGTTACAAAGCTGCCGGAAAAACTATAACTAAACATCTACGTCTACTGTTGAACAAACTGGTAAAGACGGGTGAGTTTGAGATTTTACCGAATGGTGCTGTCCGGCTTCCTCAACTTTGACCTAAGTTGTTATCTTTTTATCCACATAGCACTCCGCTGGAGTGCGGGTATTTGGATGAGCGGTTTTCTATAGACATAACACTCCGCTGGAGTGCGGAAGGTGCCTGCCGTCTCGCTTGAATGTAGAAAACTCGTTAGATAGCAAGTTGGGTTATGCAGGCACGGTTCGATCTGACCAAAGCGTTGGAACTAAATGATGTTCAGAGCATTGGGAAGTCACTAAAACCTTGCTTGGGCGAAGGCGTTATTAATGAGGAATTATGGAATTTTCGTGATGGAAGAGACCGCCCTATCTCTACTCTGCCCACAACATGAACTTCCCAGATAGTTAACTTATTGAAGCGTAATCAATATCGGTTCAATCCCTTGTGTTTCTTGGATGTGTTGTTTGAGATCCGTTGCTTCTGATCGCGCACTAAACTCGCCAATCGTTACCCGATGCAATGTTCTCGCGTCAACAACAGCCGTGTATATCTGCACCTTTTCATCTGGATACATCCAGCCCAAATTCTCAGCCATCATTTCGGCGTTACTGGGTTGCGCAAAAGAACCGACCATCAGTGTCAGTTTGGCTGTTGGCGTTGTCTGTCCTGCTGTCGGTTGAGTGTCTGCACCGAGTTGTAGTTCCGCTTGTTGTGTGCTCTGATTACCGGCAATGTCCTGCACATGCAGCTTACAGGTGTAAGTTGCGGTTGGCTGCGTTTGCACCTTGCTAAAAGCGATCTCGGCAGGGGGTGAGCCTTCCCCTTCTAACTGTTCAACGAGTGTGTTCGCAGTATCGAAGAGTTCAAGTTTCCAATGTGCGATCGGACTCATATCCCACGTTTTCACGCCGACCGTTGTCGGTGTGTTCCCAAAGAGCTCTAATGTCGTAGGAATGAGGTCTACTGCAAGTTTCTCGCTATCTTTTAAGTGCGGTTTCCCTTGTGCGTCAAGAAGATGCAGCTGCACCTCGTAATTACCGTCAGGCACCAAACTACCGGTATTCGCAATACCGTCCCAGACGATACCCGCTGCCGGTACACCTGTCCCAGATTTTTCCCAAATACTTTCGGTATATTCATCACGGATGTTCAGTTGCCATTTCAAGGTACGACTTGCGACCTGTTGCGAATCGCCGGTTTCTTGGAGGCCAAAGCGGAAGGTCGTATGATCGGCAACACCATCATTATTGGGTGAAATTGTGTGCGCTGAAAGCTGCAATTCTACTGCGGTTATCTCAGGTGCTACAGCAGGGGTGAGGACCGCTGGCATTAGAATCGGTGCCTCTGGAGCTTCCTCGGTTTTAACGACCTCAGGGGGTATGACGGTAGCTGCAGGTTTGGTATCACTCCGACCCCAGTGTAAGGTCGCGGAGATCCAGTGGACTTCTTGCTCTAATTCACTGCCGGTCACATAAGCATAATCGAGTTGACCGGTCGAATTTCGGAAACTGAAACCTCGTGCCAATTCGCCACTCCAGAATGTATCATAAGCGGTTAAAGTGGTATAACCGACGCGGACCCCGAAGTGTCCATTGATGAGCCAGCGTTCCGCACCGACATGAAATCGGAGACGTTCTCCCCAATTGATGTCGTTCTCCCCGCGGACAGCAAAATCGGCAGAAAAGAGTGTGTCCTTACCTAATTCGTACGTTGTACCGAAACGTGCAGCTAAGGGTATACTCTCAAGAAGTACGCCATCCTCCCGAATACCGTTGCTTAATTCCGAGAAGTTGAGACCGACCCGCAACGTATCACCCCATTTTTCTAATGGGTAGGCGAACTGCATCCCCAAATCTACGCTCCATAGAAAGTTTGTCCTGATAGGTGTATTGTTCTGATAGTAGCGTAGGTTCGCACCTGCTGACGCGTTTTGTCCGAACGCAAGTCCATATCCGAAAAGCACGATCTGTGTAGATTCAGTGACGTTGCTACCCCAACCGTCAAGCCATGTCGCGAAGGAGAGATTCCCGAAATTTCTATCTGTTATACCAAGTGTGTTGGGATTCGCGGCGACAGAGAATGCCTGCTCACTACTTGATGCGCTCCCTGAAACCGGCATCCCACTCATGTTCACTTCCGCACCGTCCATAAATCCTAATGAAGACGGGTTCCAGAGGAAACCGTTGTTTGCGGAGGGCCCGGCGGTAAAAGCACTCCCCATACCGACTGCGCGTGCACTCGCGCCGACAAAAATATCCCGGTGTGCTATGCTTGAAGCACCTGCACTAACAGAGACGACTGTCAGAATTACCCCAACTAAAACGATCTTTCGTCCGATTTGCAGCAGATTTTGCCTGCTACGTCTAAGAAAATTGAATTGCATCGAATACACCCCACTGCTGTTTTCAACCATAATGATGTGTCTATTTGCACTGTTTAAAGCTTGATGATATATTTACCTATTCATTTAACGTTGAATTGATGGGAATGGGTACAAGCAGGGTTATCGGTAGGGCAATTTGATGGAACGTAGGTTGGGTAGCGCAGAAAAGACCGAGTACCATCCAGTTTGTAAAAAGGATTCAGCGTTTCAATACCCTGGTTCGGTCTTTACTCTGTAGGGTGGATGGCATATCTGAGAACCCCATCTGCATCCGTGAACCGCAAATAGAGACCCCAAGACCAGCCGAGGTCAACTTTTTGGCACAAAACCGTGTTCCATCCCGCTTTCAGTTGACACGGCACGACATCTGCATCCGCCGTTGCGCCAGCATTGATACTTTTCCGATGGATTTCAGTGCCGTTTAACCAAACAGCGAACTCATCATCGCTCCCGATCAACATCACGGTATCGGTCGCTTTCGGCGCGTAGATATACACCAACGTGTACCCGACAGTCATTGGGTTGGGGGCGAGGTCTCTACGTAAATTGAGAAAGCCATCTGCTCTGGTGGTCGCTTCCTGCCAGTGGACGGCTTTGCCATCAATGCCTGTGTAAGTTTTTTCCAAATCCAATCGACCTTCAGTTTGTAATAGTTCATCAATCGTGTCAATATCTGTCTTGGGAAACGGTCCCAAAATCATGTAACGCTTGACATAAGGGGAGGCGTTTAACACCTGATAGCTGTCAATACCGATTTTAGAACCTGTGGCTTCAGATGCCTTTCCAACGATACTGAGTGTTATCTGATTTTCACCAGCATTCAAAGCGGCAGTCCCGAATGAAACCAGTGTTCCAGCGATCGGTTCAGGGGAATAGCAATCGTAAGGTGTCCCGACTGTGGTGCCGTTGACGGATAATTGAACGTGCCCATATTCCTGCCCGCGTGTCAAAACGGCACGGATTTCATAAATATCCCTGTAAGGAGCCTCAATCGGGACGGTTAAGGAACCGGTTTCCTCAACAGCCTCCGGCGTGAAAGCGACATGACTGCCACCTATATCAATGCCCTCGGTGCTGTAACTTTCCACTTGAACCGCTACACCGTGTGCCGTCGTTTTAGGTAATAGGGCAATTGCGGATTGGGTGTCCTTTGGCGGTAATGTCCATCCCTTCTCATACCAAAATTGTGGCACCATGTAAATGTCCCGTGCCTCGTTTGTCAAGACGAGGTTGTAGCCATCGAAGCAGACAGTTTCCCCATAGAAACTGTGTGGTAAGTGCCACGGTGTGCTTTGAATCATTTTCGCTAAATCATCCGCAGTGCTGTGATAAACCCAGAGCGCGTCATAAGTACAAACAGCAAGCCGCGTGCCATCTTCTGACACACCTGCACCCGTCACGAACTTCGCCTCAGCAAACTCACCAACCCTTTCTAATACCTGTTTTGTATCGGATTGCAGGGTCGGAAACCGATAAAGCACCGCCCGTTCTCTCTCTTTAGAGACGATATAAGGGACACCTTCAAGAATAAAAAGCCCCTCCGCATCCACATTTTCGTTCGGGTATTGATATGGATAACTCGCGATGACTTCCGTCTCCGTCTCGGTGAATGGATCCGGTTCTGCGACAACAACCACTTTCAGATCGAATCGCAGTCTGCTGTTATTACCTATTTCACCGATCCAGAGCTGATTTTTGTCGTCAATACCGAGTGCCTCCCAATCGAAGTTGCCGGAACCTTTTACTGCTATTTCTTCGATGAGTTCACCGTTCAATTTTGTGGCGTAAAGTGTCGCAGGATTGCCAGAGTCGTTGAGTGTCCAGTAGACGCCTTCAAACTGCTGACTCGCGACGATGCCAGAACTCTCTTTAATGTCGGGGTGTATGTATTTTCCGGTGGGTTGCCACGGGGGTGTATCAATAACGGCTGCGGGTGCCGCTGTAGCGGTATAAAGTCCGATGCCAATCGCAAAAATTAGTAGATGGGATAATAGTTTCATCAAACAGTCTCCTTTGAGGTATATTCTACCGCATTTTCACGGAGAAATCAAATAGAAAACATCTTCCTTTCAGACCAACAAACTTGAATATTTCTTCAAAACGTGTTATCATGGTTTCTGGATTTACCCGTTTTGGGTATCTCTTTTTCATAAAATACCTCCTAAATCCCCCTTATCAGAGGGACTTTAAGACGAAATGCGTAAGTCCTACCCTTATGTCCGAAACTACTGATTGCGAAAAAATATAGACAAAACCGATATTTTGTGGTATCATTAAGTACACCTATTGAAAAAAGATATTCAACACTTCAACTATTGAACGGACAAGTTCTCAAAAAGGAGTAAGAATTTTGCATCGACAATCTGCAAAGAAACATGCACGTGCGGATAAAGCGAAGCAGATACGCAACCGCCACCGCAAAGCAACACTACGAACAGTGCTCAAACAGACAGAAACCGCACTTGAGGAAGGCAACGTTGATCAGGCACAAGAGTTGTGCAAAACCGTAGTAAGCCTCTTGGATAGAGCTGCAAGTAAAGGTGTTATCAAAAAAGGGACAGCAAATCGTCAGAAGTCTCGGCTCACCCGTAAGTTGCATACGCTCACCGCGGCAGCAGCGTAATTTCGGCTTGCTATTTAAAAATCGAAAAGGATAACAAGCCTGCAACAGCGGCAGCAGGCGACTCGGAAGCGAGGGCTGCTCTTAAAAGTTTTGTGTTATTACACGCCTTGCGAAAGTTAAAAAAATATGAACGCCCGCGAAGTCGCCTTGGAATGCTTACTAACCCTCTCACACAGCAGTACATCAATCGCATCTGTCGTTGACAGCGCATTCGGACGGCACGCTGTTGAAGGACGCGAACGCCGTTTCATTAATGGGCTCGTCTACGGCGTTATCCGTTGGCAGAAACAGCTGGATTGGGTGCTGGATCAGTTTATCAATCCACGATTTCAGTTAGACGCGCGCCATCGCAATATCCTGCGACTCGGCGCGTTTCAGCTGCTACACCTGGATGGTATACCCGCACACGCCTCTATTTTTGAAACCGTCCAACTCGCGACTTCCCATTTGCGACGCAACAGAGGGCGGAAAACCGCGGGATTTATCAATGCAGTCCTCCGCTCCGTGCAACGCGAAGGTGCCGCGCTCGCTTATCCACGACTTGATGCGAACCCCATAGAGCATATAGCACTTTCGTGGTCCTACCCGACGTGGTTGGTAAAACAGTGGCTTCAGACGCGCGGCGTTTCGTGGACGTTGGCGTTCTGTCGCGCCAGTAACCAGATCGCACCGCTTGCGCTCCGCGTGAATACCCTCCTGACAAAACGTGAAGAAGTTTGCCAATCGTTAGCAGCGAGCGGCATCGCTGCAACCGTCTCCAAAATGGCACCCGATGGGGTGGTCCTTGAAAACCGCGCGATCACCGCTTTTGATGATGCGGATGAAGGGACATTGAAGGACATCCTCAACCGAGAAGACATCTATGCTCAAGATGAGAGCGCGATGTTAGTGGCGCGTCTGCTCTCACCGGAGAATGCGGAATGCGTCGTAGACTTATGCGCTGCACCGGGCGGTAAAACAACGCATCTCGCGCATCTCATGGGCAATGCTGGAAGTATTATTGCCGTTGATGTATCAGCTGAAAAAGTCGCCTTGTTACAAAAAAACTGCCGACGTGTCGGGGCATGTAACGTTAAAACACGAGTGTTGGACGCGACAAAAGCCAACCTCAGTTTTATGAAAACTGCGGATGCTGTGCTAATTGACGCGCCGTGTTCAGGGTTCGGGACATTACGGCGGCATCCTGACATCCGATGGAATAAAACGCTTGAACAGCTTCGCGCCCTCAGCGAGATACAATATAGCCTGTTAAAAAACGCAGCACGACATATCGAACCGGGAGGTATCCTCGTTTACAGTACTTGTAGCGTAGAACCCATCGAAAATGAGAAGGTTATCCAGCGGTTTTTGGCAGATTTTCCGATGTGGACAGTGGAAAATGCTAAAGATTTTCTGCCCGATATTCCACCAAATGTAATAACACCACAAGGCTTCGTCCAGACATTCCCACATGAACACGGCGTTGATGGCGCGTTTGCTGCTCGCCTCCGAAAAGAAATTTAGAAGTTGTGAAGTGTGCTAAATACCTCACAGTGAGAGTAAAGTGAGCTAAAGTTGAAAGAGGGCTTTTGGTGTTTCATAACTTTAACGTGAGTTTGATAAAAGCATATTGTAGCGCAAGGTGGACCTTCGGAGAAAGTCCTATTATTGAAGGCACATCATTCATTATCAAACGGGCGTTAACTTTAGGCATTTTGAAACTTTAGAATACTTTCAACTTTCTTAACCGCAAGGAAAATTAAAAAAATTGATTTTAAGTTGTATGCCATTACCGACAGACACCGATGCGCCCCCACCCCGTTAGCCGATGTCGTTTCGGGGTTGTTAGATGCCGGCGTCACCGCCATCCAATTGCGTGAGAAGGACTTAGACGATACCGAGTTGATTCAATTGGCACAACCGATCGCTGAGTTGTGTCGAAATTATACGGCGAAACTTTTCATCAACACAAGCACGCGCGTTGCGCGCGAAGTCGGTGCAGCAGGGGTTCATCTGCCAGCGAATACAGAATCGGTAAAGACGATAAAAGCACAAACAAAGGACAACCTCTATGTGGGTTGCTCGGTACATAGCCTTGACACAGCACGAAAACGAGATGCGGAAGGTGCCGATTTCGTAACCTATAGTCCTATCTATCGGACAGCAAGCAAACCGGGATACGGTCCCGTTGTTGGCGTAGAACACCTGGCAGAGATGGTTGAGAGTGTTAAACTGCCGATTTTCGCATTAGGTGGGATTACACCGGATCGGGTTGATGAATGCTTGGCTGCTGGTGCTTTCGGGGTGGCTGTCATGTCAGGCGTTATGTCTCCGGCAAATGCAGGTGAACAGGCGAGACGCTATCTTGATGTTTTATGTTAGTAGGAAAAAAATGAAACAAATTTTAACGATCGCAGGCTCAGATTCAGGCGGAGGTGCCGGTATACAGGCAGACATCAAGGCGATTTCCGCAAATGGCGGCTTTGCAATGTCAGCGATTACCTCCGTTACCGCACAGAATACAGTGGCAGTGACAGACGCGTTTGATTTACCAATTTCGCTGATTGAAGCGCAGTTGGACGCTGTCTTCACGGATTTCGACGTAGCCAGTGTTAAAACAGGAATGCTCTCCTCGTCAGGGATTGTTGAGGCGGTCGCGGGGAAGTTGCGGGAGTATAGACCGCCAACTATCGTTGTGGACCCGGTGATGATCTCTAAAAGCAAATTCCCGCTCTTGAAAGCGGAGGCAATTGATAGTCTCAAAACGGCGTTGATTCCGCTCGCGACAGTGATTACACCTAACGTCTACGAAGCAGAATTGCTTGCACAGCAGGACATCCGAAATATTGATGACGCAAAAAGTGCTGCGAAAGCGATTGCTGAACTCGGTTGTCACGCTGTGCTTGTGAAAGGCGGACACCTTATTGGAGACGACGCAACGGATGTGCTTTATTGCGATGGCGAGTGGTCTTTTTTTCAAGCCGAACGCGTTGAAACAGAAAATACGCACGGCACCGGTTGCACCTACTCAGCAGCGATCGCGACACAACTGGCGCACGGCAAAAATTTAATGGATGCTGTCAGGACAGCGAAGACGTATATTACCGGTGCTATTCAGCACGCCTTGGATATCGGGCACGGACACGGGCCAACCAACCATTTTTTTAGGACGTAGGAGCTGGGTTACCCAGTGCCTACAACCGCTGTCGTCCCTCAAATCCATCCTCAATTTCATGCCAGTAGCGAATTTTATTTTCATTGATCCGCCAGCAGAGGTAAACTTCTCTACCCTCGCGGAGGTGTGGGAAATCGACCAATCCGGGGTCAAGCCCTTTCAGATGACAACCGCGCGCCGCGATCCGTTCCAAAATCTCCTCAAAGTCGGCAGTCGCTTTAAGGAGCGCGGGGGTGTGCTTACTGCCGCCGTTAGAGGAGACTACTTCTAAGAGTGGCGTAATTTCTGCATGTAATCCTGCGAGTAGGTTTCTTATGGCTCTTAACTGTGAAATCTCATCAACTAATTCGGGGATACATGCGTTGGCTTCTTCAAGCGTAAAATATCGTTTTTCCTGCATCTTGCGTTCTCCTTAGCTTCTATCGTTTCTCTCAGTTTACAGGAATATGCGTAAAATGTCAAATCAAGTTTAAGGGGCCACGCTGTAAAAGCGACATTCACCGAACACACGAGCATAGCAAATGACGTTTATAGTAGAAAAATAAGTGAACACTTTTAAGAAGATAACCCCCCTAGAAGAAACACCCGAGCAAAACACCGCCCTTATCAGGGGGCATGAGATCGGAATCGATTTGATTTGATGTGTTTCAATAATTATGGGCTTTACTATAATAAACTGTCAACGATCATGTTTGTTAGGTTAATCGTTAGCCCGTTTTTGACAACGGAAAAAACGGAGCAAAAACCCAATAGTTAAAAGAATGGAAAATGAAACGAAATCCACGGAGCAACAGTATCAAAACGTCACGCGTGCCGCAGGCGTTGTTAGCATCGCTGTGCTGGTATCTCGGATATTAGGTCTCGCCCGCGAAACAGCGATCGGTTACTACTTCTCTTCAAGAGTCAGTGCGGACGCTTTTTACCTCGCCTTCCGAATACCGAACTTTCTGCGTGATATGTTCGGCGAAGGTATCTTGAGCAAGGCGTTTATTACCACATTCCTCGCGACGGAAATCGAAGATGGTGAAGCGGCGGCGTGGAATCTTGCGAATCGTATCTTTAATCTGATATTTCTCGTTTTAATCGGTATCACAATTCTCGGTATCGCTTTTGCACCTATTATTGTTGATGTGTTGGCACGAGACAATTTTGATGATAGTAGGGGCTGGGTCACCCAGCCCCTACAACATTTCGGATTTGACAGCAAAATTGAGTTGGCAATTTATCTCACGCAGTTGATGTTTCCGTATCTATTGTTTGTGTCGTTGGCAGCAATTGCGATGGGATTGTTGAATAGTAAAGGACGGTTCGGTATTCCGGCGTGTGCCTCCGCCTTCTTTAATGTGAGTTCTCTGGCTATCGGGATAGGCGGCTACTATGTGTGTCCACTGTTAGATATTCACCCTGTAACGGGCATGGCGTTCGGTATAATTGTTGGGGGTATCCTTCAATTCTTAATTCAAGTACCGTCTATGTCCCGCGTCGGATTTCAATATCGTCCGATGCTCAGTCTTCGGGATCCGAGAGTGCTTCAAGTCCTTCATCTCATAGGACCCGCTGTGTTAGGGGTCGCAGCGGTGCAGGTGAACCTACTGACGAATACCTTCTTTATCACTTCAGATTCTGCTTGGTTGACGTGGATTACGAGGGCTTATCGCGTTATGCATCTCCCGATCGGGATATTCGGTGTAGCGATTTCAACGGTGGCACTCCCGCAACTCGCGAGGCTCGCGACGGCAGGAGAGACGGAGAACTTTCGCAATGCACTCTCTTATGCACTTCGGTTAATGCTTATCCTGACAATCCCCGCTGCAATTGGACTCATGGCGTTGTCAGAACCGATCTGTCGTTTGCTTTACGAATGGGGTAAAACTGTCGAAGAAGACACAATCGGAACGGCAGGGATCCTATTCATCTATGCGTTCGGGCTGTGTGGGTTTTCTGCACTAAAGATCGTTACAGATGGGTTTTACGCCTACAAAGATATCCGCGCCCCCGTTATCGTTAGCATCTGCGCCGTTACACTCAACATCTGCCTCAACTATCTCTTTATCTTTCGCGGATACTTCTTGGACCCGCGCGCCGTGGTATTCTCAACGGTTTTGACCGTAACGCTAAATTGTGCTATCCTATTGTTATTGCTCCATCGAAAAGTCGGAGGATTAGGGTTACGATCGCTCGTGCCACTGACGCTTAAAATCTTAACCGCTTCAGTAGTGATGGGGTTTGTCTGTTGGTTGACGAATGGAGTTATTGAAAACGATTGGCTCGGCACGGAAGGCATCATCCCACGCGTCATCGGGGTATTGGCACCGATAGGATTGGGGTTGCTTATACTCGCAGCGATGTATCGGTTTCTGAAGATCTCCGAATTTGACGACATTTTAAATATGTTCAAACGGCGATTCGGCAATTAATCAGTTTTTCAGAGGAGAACACTTTGTTAACGAAACGAATCATTCCATGTTTAGATGTGCGCGCCGGAAAGGTCACGAAAGGCATCGCTTTTCAGGGCAATGTTGATGTCGGTGACCCGGTTGAGATGGCGCGTTTTTATTATGAAGGCGGTGCCGATGAACTCGTCTTTTACGACATCACGGCAAGCAATGAACGACGTGAGATAATGATTGATGTCGTCTCCGCTGTTGCCTCTGAGATTTTTATTCCCTTTTCTGTCGGTGGCGGATTGCGGACGCTTGAGGATATGCGACGCGCCTTACTTGCAGGGGCAGAGAAGGTGAGTATAGATTCCGGTGCCGTGCGGAACCCCGAACTCATCGCGGAAGGGGCGCGGGCATTCGGCAGCCAGTGCGTCGTCCTGAGTATGCAGGTAAAGCGCGTCCCGAAAAGCGAGCAGATTCCAAGCGGTTATGAAATTTACATAGATGGCGGCAGAAAACCGATCGGTTGGGACGCACTCGAATGGTCAGCACGCGGTGTTGACTTGGGAGCCGGCGAGATTGTCGTCAATAGCATTGATGCAGACGGCACGAAAGCCGGATATGAACTTGAACTGACGGGTGCTATCGCTGATCTGGTACCTGTACCTGTGATCGCCTCTGGCGGTGCCGGGAACCCACAGCACCTACGCGATGTATTTGTCGAAAGCAACGCCGATGCCGCGATTGTTGCATCTATCACACACTACGGCGAATTCACGATTGAAAGCATCAAAACCTATCTCACAGATGAAGGCGTAAGCGTCCGAGATACATGGTAGTATTAAAATGGAGGAGAAATGCAGCCTAAAATACCTGATTCAAGAAATGAAAACATTTTAATCCACGTCAACGGTGAACTCCTACCCCGCGAAGACGCGAAGATCTCCGTATTCGATAGCCTCGTCCAAGGTGGAGACGGCGTATGGGAAGGTTTACGTGTTTATAACGGAAAGATTTTTGCATTGGATGCACACCTTGACCGACTCATAGATTCCGCGCACGCCATGGCATTCGCAAACATTCCGACACGCGAGGAAATCAAAAAAGCAATCTTTGAGACGCTTGCTGCCAACGGTATGCGAGACGGTGTTCACATTCGTCTAACGCTCAGTCGCGGGAAAAAGATTACCTCCAGTATGGACGCACGCGTCAATCAGTACGGGACTACCTTAATTGTCCTTGCAGAGTGGAAACCGCCCATCTATTCAAAGAGCGGCATCCGTTTAATCACATCAGCGATCCGCCGGAATCCGCCGCAGTGTGTTGACTCTAAAATCCACCACAACAACCTGATTAACAACATCCTCGCCAAAATTGAAGCAAACGTCGCTGGCGTGGACGATGCGATTATGCTCGACATCCACGGGTACGTCTCAGAGACGAACGCCACGAATATGTTTGCTATCAAACGCGGGCATGTGCTGACACCGCATGCTGATAGCTGCCTCCCCGGTATTACACGCGGTATGGTCATCCAAATTGCGCGCGAGGCGGGTATTCCACTAACAGAGCGGAACGTCTCACTCGTTGAAATCTACACCGCAGATGAAGTCTTCACGACAGGGACCGTCGGTGAGTTGAGTCCTGTCTTAGAGGTTGATGGCAGAAAAATTGGAGACGAAGGCATTGGTCCCGTAACAACACGGCTTCAGGAACTGTATGCAGAACGGACTGCCAACGAAGGTGAACCGTTGCCATAGGTACAGTTTAGCAATTTAAAGTCGTCCGTTGTTTGAAAGCGGCAAAAGTGCATCCAAGAATGCTTATAATTGAGTTATACCATTTCTGTTAATAAATGTTTCTTTACGTAAATGACTTCGGGTATGCTGATATGGTTTTCGTACCGCGCATGGAACTCCTTGCCACACCAACACAGACATCGAATGACATCAAGTGGAAAGATGTGATTACACCCGAAGCAGCGCGCAGAAGATTAGAATTGAAATTCTACAAGTTCGCTGAAATCGACTGGTTGCCACTTGAGAATGCAGTTAAGAAAGCAGAAACGACGCAGCGTCCGATACACGCAGTCATTACTTGGGGTCCCTTAGTTGATGAATCCTGCTGAGCGAACGGTAAAAACTTGAGAGTGGGTCCGCTCTCGAATTCAGAAGTCATACAAACACTCAACGAGAATTTTGTAAATACTCCGGGGCTTCTTCGCGATCTGCCAGAATTGATAGACGGTTCAGAAGGGGAACGCGTCAGCCTTTTTGCCAAAACGCTCAAAGACCATTTCGTCTATCCAGTGGATATTCAAGTGCTGACTCCGAAAGCCGAGTTGATTATGCCCCAACCAGACAAAGATCTCCCACACAAGAATCGGACAGAATACTATTTGACGCTGTTAGCGGGTGCTACGAACGGTGAGACAGTAAATCTTGCCGAATCAACGCAAGCGTTAGATCTCAGTTTAAGCAAACGATTGATGGAAGTTTTGAACGTCTTCCGTGGACCCGGAGACGGCTATCAGGACTATACGCCTGTTGAAATTGACGCTACGCCGTTTGAACAGGGCGGCACGCTCATCATTGATATAAAAGTAGGTAAGGGTGAAGCGACGGGTTCGTTTGACCTATTTGCCGGTGACGCTGAATTGCCGACAGAAGGGTTTCCAGAGGATGCACTCGCCTCGGAGTGGGATATTCCACCCGGCGACACAGGACAAATCCGTTACCCATTCGCACATGGACAGAAGTTTAAATTAGGCGCGACGGGCAATTGGTTCTGTGAGAAGGGGAGTACCAACGCGTTTCTGGTGCGCGTTTCTGTCGTTCCTACGGAAACAACGGAGGCAGAAGCATCGTCATAACCAAGCAGAGACGTAAGTTGGATTGAATGCAAATGAAACCCAACATCTCGCTAAACCCTTAAGTCAAATTTACGTCAAATGTGTAATCGTTTCTTTAGCGTTGATTACCATGTATCACAGTTTGAGGGGTTTTGCTCGTTCAAAATGACCCGAAGTATCATCTTTGGATGGAGAAAACTATGCGACATCCGCATCGTTCCTGTTTTCTTGCAACCGTTTTCCTGTGCGTTTTGACTGTTCTCAATCTCTGTTATGCCAACGATTTGACTGACGCAGAGAAGGTAGAATTTTTCAATTCTCAAGTAAAGCCTATTCTCAAACAGAACTGTTTCCAATGCCACGGCAACAGTGATGTAGTGGAGGGCGGACTCCAATTGACGAGTCGGGAAAAAATTCTCGAAGGTGGGAATTATGGACCGGCAGTGTCGTTAGAAAATCCTGCTGACAGTTTCCTGCTTGAGATGGTTGGCTACAGTCAAGAGACGGCACAGATGCCACCAGACGGCAGGTTAGATGATACCTCTCTTGAGATTCTGGCGAAATGGATCAACTTAGGACTCCCCTATCCCGTTCAAGATATCGACGTTCAACCGATTCCTAAGACAACATCAGATTATTGGGCATATCGTCCGCTAAAACAACCCCAGGTGCCGTCAGTGAACGCATCGGAGTGGGTCAACAACCCGATTGACGCGTTTATTCTCGCAAAATTAGAGGCACACGGTTTAACACCCGCCGCACCCGCCAGCAAACTAACGCTCATCCGTCGGATATACTACGATCTGACAGGATTACCACCTTCGCCAGAGGCGGTGGAAGCGTTCTTGAACAACACAGCTCCCAACGCTTACGAGAAACTCATTGATAAACTCCTGAAGTCGCCACGGTATGGTGAGAAATGGGGACGGCACTGGCTCGACCTTGTCCGTTACGCAGAGACCAACGGCTATGAGAACGATTCGGACAAGCCGTACGTGTGGCGATACCGCGATTACGTCATCAACGCCTTCAACAATAATAAACCGTATGATCAATTCATCAAAGAACAGCTGGCAGGCGATGAACTGGATGCTGTAACGACAGAAGCTGTCATTGCGACCGGCTATCACAAACTCGGTGTTTGGGACGACGGACCTGCCGATCGGAAACTTGCACGATACGACTATCTTGATGATATTGTTTCAACAACAGGACAGGTGATGCTCGGTATAACAATCGGTTGTGCTCGATGCCACGACCATAAAATCGACCCGATTTCGACGCGGGATTATTACAGCCTGCTCGCGTTTTTCCATGACATCACGCCTAACAACCGAGGTCCCCTTGCAGACATTGGCACGCCGGCGCAGCAGGCAGTGCGAGATAAACTGCTTGCTGAAAAACGGCTCGCAGAACAAGAAGCAGAAGATAAACTCTTTAAGATACAAGAAACCATCAAAATCGAACTCGCTAAAAATATTGCAGAGGCAATAGTTCCGGATCTGCCGATGTCACCGATGCGTGACTTAACATATCGCTTCTATCGTGGCACCTTTGATCAGTTTCCTGCTGATTTTGCTCGCTTTGAACCTACTGCCGAAGGTAGACTGTTTAGCAACCTATTCTCTCTTGCACCCGCCAGCCGAAAGAAAGACATCGGCTTGGTTTTCGAGGGAGTATTACAGATCCCCGAAGACGCGACTTATACGTTCCATATTAATCTGCAGGGTGCCTGTAGATTGATTATCAATAGTTATAAAGTCGCTGAATTGATCGGTGCGCGAGATGTAGAAATTGCCCTCACGCACGGTGATGTACCGATTCGTCTTGAATACTTCAACAAAGATTTAGATAAACCCCAGTTGGAAGTCTCGTGGTCTGGACCGAACTTTGAAAAACAATCCCTTTCAACAAACGCTACAGTCAATTTTAATGCGTTGCTAAAAACACACGCAGAACTTATTGAAACGAACGAATCGCTGAAGGCGTTAGTAGATCAACAGAAGGAACTCAAAAAACAGCGAGATCAGCGGCGACGACAGCGCGTGCCTTACGAACATCAGGCTTTAGCGGTTTCAGAGCGCAAGCAACCCCCCACCCATATCCTTCGGCGCGGCAACCCACACCTCGTCGGACGCGAGGTTAAACCGGCATTTCCTGCGGTGTTAAACCCGCTTGCTGTGGACGTGCCACCTGTTCCAGAGGACGCAAAATCGTCTGGGAAACGGCGCGTCTTCGCGGAATGGGTTGCAAGTGCTGAGAATCCACTGACAGCACGCGTGATCGTCAATCGCATCTGGCAACACCACTTCGGACGCGGGATTGTCCGGTCAACCAATGATTTCGGACAACTCGGCACACCACCGACACACCCCGGACTCCTTGACTGGCTCGCGTCTGAATTCATTGCATCGGGTTGGCGATTAAAAGCGATGCACAAGCTGATAATGACCTCGAACGCGTATCGGATGTCGGCACAGAGCGATCCGCGATGCGTTCAACAGGACGCAAATAATGATCTCTTTTGGCGATTTGATATGCGCCGCTTGACTGCAGAAGAGATTCGGGATACAGTACTCTGGGTCACTGGGAAACTAAACCTCAAAATGGGGGGACCGAGTGTTTTTCCTGAACTACCGGAAGGCGTATTAGCAACATCCTCAAGACCAAGGAGTGTATGGGGGAAATCACCACCGGAGGAGGCAAACCGACGCAGTGTTTATGTGAAGGTTAAACGCACGCTGCTTGTCCCGATTTTGAACCAATACGATCAAGCGAACACCGATTCGACATGTCCAGTTCGGTTTTCGACAACAGTACCGACCCAATCGTTGACCATGCTCAACGGGAAATTTATCAACGATCAGGCTCTCGCTTTCGCCAACAGAATGCGGTGGGAAGGTGGTGGGACGGTTGAAGACCGGGTGCGATTTGGACTTCGACTTGTACTGTGTCGTGAAGCGGAGCCGTCTGAAGTGCAACAAGCGTTGACGTTCATGCAGGAACTTCAGCAGCGCGAGGGTGTGAGTTCAGAGGTTGCGCTGGACCGATTTGCGTTACTGGCGTTAAATCTAAATGAATTTATCTTTTTGGATTGATACAATCTCTTAAAGTCCCCCTGATAAGCGGGATTTAGGGGGTTAAAAACACAGAGACGCTAACATTGGAGATGATATGATGAACAGTCAATCTAAGACGAAGCGAGATATGAAATCGACAGGTGATTTCTGCGGTCAAACCCGTCGGGAGTTTATCGGCAATATCGCAGGTGGTTTCGCGTCCCTTGCATTGACAGGACTCTTATCCGCTGACGGTTTTCTCGATTCACAAGCCGTCGCGGCAGACGGTGTCACACCGTATCTCAATCCGCTTGAGCCGAAACCGACGCATTTCGCGCCGAAGGCAAAGCGCGTGATTTTTTTGTTCATGTATGGCGGCCCGAGCCATGTGGATACCTTCGACTACAAGCCGATGCTGTACGAACTCAACGATAAGACCGTTGAAGTCAAAACGAAAGGGCGTGGCGGCGAGAGATCGAAGGGACGTATCGTCGGCCCGAAGTGGGAGTTCAAGCAGTACGGCGCATCCGGACAATGGGTCTCAGGACTGTTCCCACACCTATCAACCTGTGTTGACGACATCGCTTTTATTAAGTCAATGACTGCGGACTCACCCTTGCACGGTTCAGCGATGTTGATGATGAACGCAGGCCGTATACTCAGTGGGCATCCGTCGCTCGGATCTTGGGTGAATTACGGGCTCGGCAGTGAGAACGAAAACCTCCCCGGATACGTCGTGATGCTCGACCGGACAGGTGGTCCCATCAGCGGCGCGAAGAACTGGAGTAGCGGGTACATGCCCGCCGTTTATCAAGGCACAGTTTTTCGTTCAGAGGGCCCGCCGATTCTCAATTTAGAGCCTACGAACGACATGAGCCAAAGTCAACAGCGCAGGTTACTTGATCATCTACGTCAATTGAATACAACGCATCTCTCCAAACGCACCGACAACACCGATCTCGCAGCTCGAATTTCGAGTTATGAGCTGGCATATAAGATGCAAGCGACCGCACCTGAAGCAGTAGATTTGGGGAGCGAACCGGAACACATCAAAACACTTTACGGGCTCGACGAAAAGGAGACGGAAGAGTTTGGCACGAAATGCCTTTTGGCGAGACGGTTGGTTGAACGGGGCGTTAGGTTCATTCAGCTCTACTCCGGTGGTGCACATAATGACGACAATTGGGACGCACACGGCGACATTGAGAGGAACCACAACAAGCACGCCAAAGCGACGGATAAACCGATTGCCGGTCTGCTAAAGGACCTCAAACAACGCGGGCTACTTGACGAGACGCTCGTTGTCTGGGGTGGTGAATTTGGTCGCCAACCGACGGCAGAATACGCTAAAGGCACTGGTCGGGACCACAACTCTTACGGCTTCACAATGTGGATGGCTGGCGGCGGGATCAAAGGCGGTATCAGTGTTGGTGAGACGGATGAACTCGGTAGCGCGGCGGTTACAGATCCATTTCATGTCAGGCATCTGCACGCAACGATCCTCCATCAACTCGGAATTGACCCGAACCGACTCACTTATTTCCACAGCGGATTAGATCAGAAGCTCGTCGGTGTGGAAGGTGCTGAACCAATTTGGCAGGTGATAAGTTGAAACTGGACATGAGTGGAATTAGGAAACAGGAATTTTTAACTCCCAGAGTGCTCGCAGGATTTTATCCAGATTCTCTGTGAAGACTTTTGATGCGCGAAACCCCCGCCTTCAATTCCTCTACCGACCCAACCTCAACGATTTTCAGGATTCCTCTCGCTTTTAACGCCTCTTCAAATTCAAAACGATGCATACCAGCTAGCTCCGAGGCTCTCCCGATGCCTGTGTCGTATTTCCAGCCTGAAATCTGCAGACCTTAAATCTCAAGCCGCACAAAGGCGAGATACGCCCCTGACGTAAGCACTCCAAAAAACAGTACCAATAGCAATAGATCCGTCGCTGCGGTGTTGAAATCACGGGTCAGGCTGAGTGTGTCTTTAAATTTGGGAATCGCTTCTGGATTGACAGGTTGCTGCGACATACCTTCTTGAATTCCAACAACATGAAGACTCTCCGGGTCTGCCCTATCCGTATCAATAACAAATTCTCGGTATTCACGGGCGTAACGCTGCACGTTCTCAATAAATTGCAGATGCCGTTCAAACCCTGTTCCAGCAAAAGATTCAAAGAGGCGTTGCGTAATCGCTGTCGGCGAAATACGAGTTATCGCACGCGCCCGTTTCCCTTGTTCAACCTGCTGCTTCAGATATGCTTCGTTGAAGCGTTCATATTCTTCTGCTTCTGTAGTGACATATTCGCCGAGTACATGCACTGACGGCGGAGTCTGTGAAGCTCCATATTTATCTCGGTATGCTTCGCGTGCCTCATTTCCGAGTTGAATACGCCGGCTCCAAAATTCCATGTAAGCGATGGGTACCGACGTTCGACTGCCGAGAGATGCTAACGTATTCGGTATAAATACCACAAAACTCACCCAGATTAACAACAGCACTACGAGACTCACGCCATCCTCTCGTACCGCTGCGGAGATCAAAAGTCCGAAGACGATAAAGAGACATATATAGAGAACAGCGATACCGTACAAGATACCTAAACGTCCCCATGCTTCGGGGTCGAGTTTTACAGCATCTGAGGTAGAAATCAGGAGTAGGTTCATTAATACCGCAACCGCGAACGGAATATTAATGCTGATGAACGCCCCTAAAAACTTTCCGACCAAGACAATGTGCCGCGGGATGGGGTTTGCCAATGTCAACCGCAATGTTCCGCGTTCCAGTTCGCCAGAAATTGAATCAAAGGTGAACAGCAGCGCGATGAAACTCAGCACATAGCCGACAATGAACGCCCAATCGAGCGTTGTAAAATCAGGACGAATGTTAAACAGATGGGGTGTATCTTGTGGGTATATCATCCGCCAGATAGGTCTCACATTGGCGATGCCGGGAAAGAAATTACTGCCGCCGGCGTGTGTAGGCAAAAACGCTTCGTCACCTTCTGCACAAAAACGGAGGGGTGAAGGTGCTTTGTGTAAATCTCCGGGGCCTTCTGCTGCAAGGCGATATAAACTGGTACTACGCGCTTCTAATGTCTTTGTAGCGTTGGCAGCGGCGTTGTGATACGCTTGTGCCCGCGCTGGATTTTCGCGCAGATACACAATCGCATTGGTCAACATCAAGGCAAGTATCAGCACCGTCGCTAATGCGAAACGGAGGCTATTGAGGTTGTCGTAGAGTTCACGCTTTGCAATATGCCACATTTTATTGGTTGTCGGTTGTCAGTTATCGGTTATCAGTTACAAGAGGTTTTTGATAGTTCCAAAGTAAGTACTGAAAACTGAAAGGTTTTTCGTATGAAGGTTAATTTATTAATTCGGTAATGTTGGAACGTGCGATAATGCAGGTCGCATTTGGGTGAGTACACCGCAGAATCGCCCTACTACGAACCGGATTTATCTCTCATTTCAAGGGTGACAGACTACTATTAGTAGGGAAACCATTCATTGCCCGTTTCTGACCAGTTCTCACTGCGAAGTAGTGCGATGAATCGCCCTACTACGAACCTGTTCTCAAGTTCAAAGTTGAAAGACTAATAGTTATGCGGAAAAGAGGTTTGCTGTAGTTTTCACAGGAAACGTAACGGTTCCAAGAACCGTCTTAACTGTTAACTGTTAACTGTTAACTACTTCACACCTCGCTTTTGATAAAAATAAGCACGATCGCCATGAACAGGACGAGGTTACAGATTAGCAGTAGAAACATATCTGGTAGTGCTCGCTTGGCATTCGTTGCGACATTGCTTCTCTGAAAAGTGAACTGCGGGAGTGTACTCCAATCCACAGCACCTTTATCGTCAATAAACCACTCTCTTGACGGCATCGCTTCTTTCGCGTAGAGATAGTCAATTACAGCTTTTCGATAACGGCGCGCTGCATGAAAAAAATCTCGGACTCCTTTTAGATCAGTGCCTGCCCACGCTTGCGTCGCCGAATCGTAAACACCTACGGGTGAAAATTTTAACAATAGCCTATCCATTGCGGCTTGTTTAACGTAAATTTCATCAAGTGCTTGCTTCCGAATGTGCCATGTCTTTTCTACGGTTCGGGCGGACAGTGGTTCGACGAAACTATAGTATCTTTTAGCACTTGGGACGTACTTCTCAAATTCTGGATGGATTTCTGAAATAAGACTTATATTTTCGACGTAGGACATAAGGGTTACGGGATCTACAAAGGCGTAACTATGCAGCCCTAATGCCTTGCTAAATTCGGATGTTTCGCCAGCGATCCCCTCCTTTTCAAGGAACTTTTGGCGTTCCCTTTCATATTCATCTAAAATCTGTTGAATCCGATTTTCAACAATCTTTATGCGTGCTTGGATGTCGCCTCCGGGATTAACCGTTGCCCGAATCAGGTTCGGGTACACGAGTATCAGAAACCCCCATACGAACATAGCGATCATCAACGCTGTACCGGTTCTACGTGTCGCTACGGAAATCAGTAACCCAATGAGATAGAACAGGGATAGATACGCGAAGGAAGCGAACACAATTCCGGCGATGCGGAGGAAATCGGCAGTTGACAGCGGAATTGAACGCGTTAGCAACAGTAAAGCAAAAAGCAGACTCAATGTCAGTGGAACCAAGAGACACGCCATCGCACTGATATATTTCGCAAGTAAAATCTGCCCGCGTCCGATGGGCTGTGCAAGAACGAGACGCAGCGTGCCGCGTTCACGTTCTCCGGCAATCGCATCGTAAGCGAATATCAACCCCATCAGACTGAGGACCACCTCAAAGATAAAAACAATATCGATCGAAAAAAAAAAGGCGATAAACGGATTGTCAGTGCCGTGCATTTGGGCATTCCAGAGCGTCGGCATAAATCCGTGATAGATACCGACGAGGTTTCCCAAACGTTTATCTAATCCTACATTGAAAATACTTAACGGATTCGGGGCGCGATCCACGAGTATGGCCATCGTAGAATAAGTTTTTGCTGCCCGCAGTTCCTGATAATGTGTTCTGATAGCACCGGTATAACTTTCCAAACGTTGTTCATAATCTTGGACAAGCACAACCGTATTTGCAACAACGAGTAACAACGTAATGAGCAACACCGCCGCAAAACGGAAGGTCATTAGATTATCAAGCAGTTCCCTGCCTATGAGTGTTTTAAGCATTTTCTATCATACCTCAACGCGCACAAACGCGAGATACGCTCCAGACAATAGCACTAAAACAAATAACGTTAGCAGTAACAATTCCATTGCTGCTGTATTGAAATCCCTATTCAGATTAAGTGTATCTTCAAATCTCGGAACGGCTTCCGGGCTGATAGGCTTTTTGGACATACCTTCACGAACACCTAAAATATGAAGACTTTCTGGATCGGCTCTATCGGTGTCAGCAACGAATTCACGCAATTGACGGGCATAACGTTGTGTGTTTTCCACAAATTGCAAATGCCGCTCAAATCCGGTGCCAGCGAATCTTGCCATAAGATGCTGCAGAAGTGTAGCCGGTGAGATGCTGGTGATCGCGCGCGCTCGGTGCACCTGAGAAGTCCGGTACTTTAATTGTTCTTCCTGCCAGCGTTCCTCTCTTTCAGCGTTTTCGGTGTAAAACTCGCTTTTCGCCCTTAACCGCCTGTCCACCGATTTACTGGACCGACCCTCCTTATATTTATCCCATAAGTTCTCTTGAATCGGGTTCCGCTGCTTCCAAAATTCGTCAAAGGATGTCGCCGGTGAGAAACTGCTTGCGATTGAAGCGAGGGTACTCGGCATAAATACGACAAGGGTTACCCACGTCAACAGCAGGATCATCAGACTCACCGCGCTCTGTTGCACACGCGCCGAGACTAACAGCCCTAACGCCACAAATAGACTCGTGTACAAAAGCGCGAGAGAGAAAATGATACCTAAGCGTCCCCACGCCTCTGTCGTCAGGTGAACGGTACTTGCAGTGGAAATCAATAAGAGGTTCACCAACACAGCAAGCGCAAACGGGATGCTAATACTAAGCAATGCCCCTAAGAACTTGCCGATAAGGACCGTGTGTCGCGGGATTGAATTGGCTAACATCAATCGAAGTGTGCCTTGCTCGCGCTCACCGGAAAAGGCATCAAAGGTGAACCAGAGCGCTATCAAACTCAAGATGTAGCCGATGATGAATGCCCAATCGACTTGGGAAACGTTCGGTCCAACGTCCTTATTATTGAGATTGGCATCTGGATAGGACAGGCTCCAGATACCTTCGAGGAGCCGGTTGCCTTCTGCATCGGTCATAAACACAGGGGGTTTGTCCACTTCAACGACATCAGGTAAAACGGATTCACCACCGTTTGCACAAAAGTGAAGGAGAGACGGCTTTTTGTAGAAGTTTCCCGGTCCGTATTGTGCCAGTGTATAGAGGCTGTCGTCGGCGCGATCCGTTAAGTGATTCAAAGATTCGGTGACAGCGTCCTGATACCGCTGTACCCGTTTTGGATGCTCTCGGAGATGCTTAACGGCATTGGTTACCATCAACGCCAGCAATAAAACGGTTGTTAGCGCGAATCGGAGGCTATTAAGATTATCGTAGATTTCACGTTTTGTAATATGCCACATTGGTTATTAGTTATCAGTTATCAGTTATCAGTTATCAGTTAAGAGGCACCTTGTGGCAAGCACGTTGACTGTATCCACCACAGAAACCCTCTTTAACTGAAAACCGAAAGATTTTTTCGGAGAAAAAAATCGTACTGATAACTGACAACCCCTCTACACTTCACTTTTGATAAAAATCAGCATTATCACTGTAAAGAGAATAACATTCATTGTCAGCAACAGAAGCATGTCCGGGAGTGCCCGTTTTGCATTGATACCGGTATCGCTTCGCTGAAAGGAGAACTGTGGGAGTGTATCCCAATCGGCTGTGCCTTTATCGGCAGCGAACCACTGTCGCGATTCAAATATCTTTTGGTCATAAAAATAGTCAACGACTGCACGCCGGTAACGTTGGACTGTGCTGAAAAAGTCTTGAGTACCCTCTAAGCCGGTGCCTGCCCAGGCTTCCGTTGCCGCATCATACAACCCGCCCGGTGAAAACCTCAACAGCATTCGACCGAGATTTGCGGGTTGGATGTAGATCGCCTCAAGTGCTGGTTTCCGCACAAGCCACGTTCTTTGGACGGTATTGATAGTCTCTCTATTGTAGAAACCGTAATAATCCTGTACGTGCGGCACCTGCGGCTCAGATTCTGCTTTAATTTTTCCGGCATACAATCCGGTTTGGTGGAAATAGAGCAATATTGAGGGTTTGTCCTCACCTTGCCAGAAGGTGTATTCAACGCCTTCCAAGCCAAATCCCGCATCCATATCTTCACCGCCACGCGATGGGGGACCTAAGACAGCATCATTGCGGATAAACTGCTTCTTTTCTCTATCCAATTTTTCCCACATCTGTTTGATTTGATGATAGACAGAGATTTGCGTTTCCGGTTGTGGGACGATGTCAACTGCCGTAAGAATCAGATTTGGGTACACAAGCACTAAGACTCCCCAGACGAACATGCAAAGCATGAGCGCGGTACTGGTGCGACGCGTCAGCGCGGAGATGCATAAGCCGATGAGGTAGAACAACGACACATAAAGCAGTGAGGTCAGCACAATTCCGCCGATACGAAGAAAGTCATCTGTGTTCAGGGCAACCGTAGTGGATGTCGTCAGCAAGATGATGGACAGGAGAAGGCTGATCAACAACGGTACAAGTAAGCAGAGCATCGCGCTGATGTACTTGGCAAATAGGATGTATCCACGCTGGATGGGGTGCGTCAGCACGAGGCGTAACGTACCGCGTTCGCGTTCGCCGGCGAGCGCATCGTAAGCGAAAATCAGCGCGAGCAGACTCAGTACGCCCTGAAAAACAAGCACAATATCAATTGAAGTGAAGAGGTTGAGAAACGGATTATCCGCTCCATGTTTCTCCGCATCCCAAATTGTCGGCACAAACGCGTGGTATACCTCAATTTTGTTCCCTACCTGCTTATCTAATCCCAGATTGAAAATACTCAACGGGTTCGGAGGGCGATGGACAACTAATGTTCCGGAGTAACCGGAATAGGTTTTTTCCGCGCGTAATTCCTCGTGACTCTCCTGGACAGCCGTGTTGTAAGCAGTGAGTCGCTGCTCATAGTCCTTGAGGAGCACAATAGTATTGGCAACCACAAGCAACAATGTAATGAAAACAGCTGCCGCAAATCGGAATGTCATCAGATTATCAAGCAGTTCCCTGCGAATGAGTGTTTTAAGCATTTTATACTACACCTCAACGCGCGGTCCCCAGGACCGGTAGGTGCGGTGTTTCTTCTAAGCAACCGCACCGGATCTTAGGCAAAAACCCGGAATAACACAAAAACCTCTTAACTGAAAACTTTGACCGAGAACGCGATTTCCGATATTTAAAAATGTGCGCGCGTTCTCGGTCAAAACCGATAACTGACAACTATTCTACACCTCAACGCGCACAAATGCAAGATACGCACCCGACAGAAGCACTAAGACAAATAACGTTAGCAGTAACAATTCCATTGCTGCAGTATTGAAGTCCTTGCTCAGATTAAGCGTATCTTCAAACTTCGGAACTGCTTCTGGACTGACAGGCTCCTGCGACATACCCGTTCTGACACCGAAGATATGAAGACTCTCTGGATCCGCGTTATCTGTATCAACAATGGATGTTCGGAATTCTCGTACATAAGTTTGGACATTTTCTAAGAATTGGAGATGCCTCTCAAACCCTGTTCCGGCGAAGGATTCAATAAGGTTCTGTACAATGGTAACAGGAGAAATACGGGTAATGGCGCGCGCTCGGTGTACCTCAGCAATTCGCCGGGTTAAGCGTTCTTCGTGTAACTGCTCTTGCTGTTCCGCATCTTCGGTGACGTACGCACCATCCATCTCCATCCTCTTGGTAGTACCTTCAGGCTCTTTGTGGCGACGAGGGGAGTAGTCTCTCCGTAGTTCTCCATGTAATTTAGATGAACGTTCCCAGAGGTCATAAGTAGGACCTGATGACGTGGATCTACCCGCAATTGAGACGAGGGTACTCGGCATAAATACCACAAATACAATCCAAACCAATAGGAGTATGACGAGACTCACCGCGCTCCGTTGCACCCGCGCTGACACGAGCAGACCGAATGCAAGAAAAAGGCAGGTATAAAGGACAGCGACAAAGAAGATAATACCTAAACGTCCCCACGCCTCCGCATCAAGGTGAACAGTACTTGACGTGGAAATTACCAGAAGGTTCACCAGAACAGCGAGGATGAAGGGTATACTAACGCTTATAAACGCTCCTAAAAACTTACCAATCAGCACAGTGTGCCGCGGAATTGGGTTCGCTAAGGTCAGTCGGAGTGTGCCACGTTCGCGTTCGCCCGAAATCGAATCAAAGGTAAACAGGAGTGCAACGAGGCTTAAAACATAACCGATGATAAACCCCCAATCCACTTTGGTTACCTCTGGACGCACATTATCCCGATTAGGCGTGGCAGATGGGTATGTGAGTATCCAAAAACTTTTGAGCGTGCCGGTACTCCAACGGTGGTAACCTCCCACTGCCCGATCTGCCATAAACGTTTCGCCACCCTCTGCACAAAAACGGAGATCGGACGGTTTTTTGTAAAGATCGCCGGGGCCCTGTTGCGCGAGGTCGTATAGACTGCTCTCAGCATGCGCAGCGATGTGATTCTGGTGTCCGGAGACACGCTCGCGGTATTGCTGCACCCGCTCTGGATGTTCCCGAAGGTGTACAACGGCGTTGGTCAGCATCAATCCAAGCAACAATACTGTCGCAAGCGCGAATCGGAGGCTATTCAGATTATCGTAGAGTTCGCGTTTTGCAATATCCCAAACCATTCTACACCTCACTTTTAACGAAAATCAAAAATATCACGATAAACAGAACGACATTAATCATGAGCAGTAGACATACATCCGGCAATGCTCGCTTCGCGTTTGTGCTGATATCATCTCTTTGAAAGGAGAATTGCGGCAGACCGCTCCAGTCCGCCGCGCCCTTGTCCCCAGCGAACCATTGTCTCGATTCAAACACCTTATGATCGTAAAGATAGTTAATGACGCTTTGTCTATATTGCCTCGCTGCGTGAAAAAAGTCTCTGATACCGAGTAGGTCTGTTCCTGCCCACGCTTGCGTTGCGGCATCATATAACCCTACGGGTGAGAGTTTCAACCAGACTCTCTCCACATTTGCGGGTTGAATGAAAATTTCTTCGAGTGCGGGTTTTCGGATGAGCCATGTTCGACCCGCTGCATCGATCGTCTGCGCGCCAAGGAAACCGAAATGCTTCTGCGCGTGCGGCATCTTTGGTTCATCTTCCTCACCAAATCCTTCAAAGTCCATGATACTGTTATAGGTGTACATCAGAGTCCGAGGATTATCCCAAAAGTAAGCACTGCGCGAACCCCATCCTCTTAACTCATACCCCCAATCTTCTCCGGGAAAATCATCGGTAACAAGGTAGTGTTTGCGTTCTCTGTCGAATGTGTCCCAGATACTTTCAATTCGATTGAAAGCGGATGTTCTAAGCGCATCTGGTGCCTCCGAACGTGGAATCACAGTTAGGATCACATTGGGATAAACTAAAACCAGAAAACCCCAAACAAACATCGACAACATCAAGGCAGTACTGGTTCGGCGGGTCGCCGCTGAAATCAGCAACCCGATGAGGTAGAACACGGAAAGATACGCAACCGATGTGAAAATAATACCACCGATTCGCAGGAAATCATCGGTATTCACGGATATAGAAGTGGAGGTCGTTAACAATATCACTGCAAGCAGTAAACTTATCAACAGCGGTGCGAGCAGACAGAGCATTGCACCGATATATTTGGCGAACAGGATATACCCACGACCAATCGGATGCGTCAGGACTAAACGCAATGTGCCAGCCTCATATTCCCCAGCAAAGGCATCGTAAGCGAAAAGCAGTGCGAACAGACTCAAGATAACCTCAAAGATAAAAACAATATCCATTGAAGCAAACATATCCATAAATGGATTTGAAGACCCGTGCATGTAACCATCCCACAGCGACGGAACCACTCCGTGAGATACCTGTACCTCGTTTCCAAGACGCTTATCAAACCCGACATTGAAAATGCTCAACGGGTTAGGCGGTCGATCAGCGGATAGTCTATCCATCCCTGCTGAATAAGTAATTTTCTCCTGCAATTGACGTTGATGCATTTTGGCAGCATCGTTATGACCTGTCAAACGTCGTTCATAATCTATAATTAATACAAAGGTATTGGCGACTACAAGCAGCAACATGATAAAGGTCGCTGCCGCGAATCGGAATGTCATTAGGTTGTCGAGGAGCTCTCGACGGATCAGTATTAGCGTCATTTCTGTTATACCTCAACGCGCACAAAGGCGAGATATGCACCTGAAAGTAGCACAACGACAAACAGCGTTAGCAACAGCAGATCGACTGCCGCTGCATTGAAATCCTTACTGAGACTCAGCGTGTCTTCAAATTTTGGGACCGCGTCTGAACTGACAGGCTTCTGCGACATACCTTCGCGAACGCCTATGAAATGCAGGCTTTCTGGGTCGGCTCTATCGGTGTCAGCAACAAATTCACGAAATTGTCGTGCGTAACGTTGTGTATTCTCTATGAATTGTAGATGGCGATTAAAACCGGTGCCAGCGAACGATTCGAGAAGATGTTGCACAATCGCTACGGGTGAGATGCGGGTGATGGTGCGCGCAAGTTGAGCCTGGGTGGTTTTCTGAGCCAAGTGTTCGTGGCTCAAGCGTTCCTGCTCCTGTGCTTCTTGGATAACGTGTTCACCTTCAAATTGCATTCTTTTAGCGGGTTCAGATTCCTTCGGAAGATGCGTGTCGTACCTTTCCCAACGTGCTTCATAAAGCTGACCTCGGCGTTTCCAAAGTTCATCTGTGCTCATCGGTGATGAGAATCCACTCACAATCGCGGCGAGCGTACTCGGCATAAAAACCACAAAGATAACCCATGCTAACAAAAGTATCACAAGGCTCACCGCGCGCCGCTGCACACGCGCGGATACAAGTAACCCCAAGGCAAGAAAGAGACACAGATAGAGAATAGCGATGAAGAAGATGATGCCTAAACGTCCCCACGCGTTAGCACCAAGATGGACATCGCTTGACGTGGAAATCACCAAAAGATTCATCAACATAGCGAGGGATAGCGGAATGATGATACTGATTAAGGCTCCCAAAAACTTACCAATCAGCACCGTGTGCCGTGGAATTGGATTCGCTAACATCAATCGCAGTGTGCCGTGCTCGCGCTCACCAGAGATTGAATCAAAAGTGAACAGGAGCGCGATGAGACTCAGAATGTAGCCGATGATGAAACCCCAATCTACTTTGGTAACGTCCGGACGAATGTTGATCAGATTCGGAGTAGCGGCTGGATAGTCTAACCGCCAGAAGCCCTTTAATCTCCCACTGCTCCCACTGATGGACCAGAGAAAAGCCCCGCCGACAACATCTGATAGAAAGGCTTCACCCCCGTCCGCACAGAAACGGAGCGGGGACGGCTTTTTGTACAGCAAGCCAGGCCCCTGTTGTGCAATGTTATACAAACTGTCTGTCCGAACCGTCAAATCGGCCAGAGATTTCGTGACCGAAGCACGATACTTCTGGATTCGCTTCGGGTGCTTGTGGAGATGCACAACAGCATTCGTCAGCATCAGTGCTAATAAGAGGACAGTTGTCAGCGCGAACCGTAAGCTATTAAGATTATCATAAAGTTCGCGTTTCGCGATATGCCACATAAGTAACCAGTGACCAGTAACCAGTTAACAGTTACCAGTTTTCAGCCTCCGCAGTAAAGAGGTTAGCATCTTCTGCACCTCAATTATTGTGTCCATTAACCCAGCAAACAGGATAAGTAACCAGTCACCAGATGTGTCCTTTCTGGCAACTGGACACTGGAAACTTCTTTACTGAAAACTACTTCACACTTCACTTTTGATGAAAATCAGAAATATTATGATAAATAGAACGACATTGGTAATCAACAGTAGAAATAGATCTGGCAACGCCCGCTTGGCATTTATGCCTATATCACTTCTCTGAAAAGAAAATTGGGGTAACCTACGCCAGTCCGCTGCCCCTTTGTCCGCCGAAAACCATTGCCGCGACTCGAACACCTCTTTATCGTAGAAATAGTCAATGACTGTCTGTCGGTACCGCCGGGCTGCGTCGAAAAAATCTTGGATGCTGAGCAGGTCTGTGCCTGCCCACGCTTGTGTCGCAGCATCATAGATCCCTACCGGTGAGAGTTTCAACAAGGTTCTATCTATTTTCGCGGGTTGGACAAAGATGTCTTTCAGTCCTTGACTTCGGACGATCCATGTGCGTTCTGCGGTGCTAATCGTCAGCGGTACGAGGAAGCTGTAGTAATTTTGGGCGTACGGTACTTTAGGTTGAGATCTCTCATCAATTTCATCAAAGTGTGCGCCAGCCTTGTAGTAATAGCGGAGTGTTCTTGAATCTTCCCTAAAACGTTTGAAGTTGTAACCCACCCATCCTATGCCAAAACTTGTACTCTCCCCTGGCACCGGGTCATTTATGAGGAACTCTTTACGTTCTGTGTCGAAATGCTCCCACATCTGTTGAATCTGGGAAAAAACCGATTTCGCACGCGGTTCTGAATCATGTAACGGCTCAAGGGCTGCAAGGATCATGTTTGGGTACACCAGCACCAAAAAGCCCCAGACAAACATAGAAACCATGAGCGCGGTACCCGTCCGACGCGCTACCGCTGAAATCAGTAAGCCGATGAGGTAGAAGACCGACATATACGCCACCGAGTTAAAAACAATCCCACCGATCCGGAGAAAATCAGCCGTTTTTAGGAAAATCGAACCCCTACCTGTCAGCAAAATGACTGCAAGCGATAGGCTCATCAATAGAGGAATAAGCAGGCACACCATGGCACTGATATATTTGGCTAACAGAATATGACTTCGACGGACCGGGTGTGTCAGGAGCAAGCGTAACGTGCCGGACTCGTGTTCCCCCGCAATCGCGTCGTACGCGAAAAGGAGTGCCATTAGGCTCAGCACCACTTCAAAGACAAAGACAATATCAATTGCGAAAAAGATATTGAGAAAAGTCGTATCCGATCCGTGCATCTCGGCATCCCAGAGTGTCGGCACAAAACCGTGATGAACCGCCACTTGGTTTCCCAGTCGTTTATCCAGTCCAACATTGAAGATACTCAACGGATTCGGTGCCCGGTCAACAACCACGTCACCCGCCGAATAGGTTTTCGTGCTCCGCACTTTCTGCTGATGCGTTTTGACAGCGGTGTTGTAACTGTCTAAACGCTGCTCGTAATCTCTGATGAGCACAACGGTATTTGCAACAACAAGTAACATTGTAATGAAGACTGCCGCCGCGAAGCGGAAGGTCATCAGGTTGTCAAGAAGTTCTCGGCGGATAAGTGTTAGCATTATGGCGTTTCCTCTATACCAGTTTACCAGTTCCTTCCTTTTCCAGCAAATACAAAACGCTTATACGGGTAAGTCTAAACCTTACCAACGAGCCTTAAGCTGATAATGCAGCCGTATCTAATCAGTGTCCCTGAGATGTTATAATCCGATCTGGTTCTCTTTCTTCATTAGAATTTCTTTAGAAATCCGAATTCAATTTTATAGTAAAATCGAAAAATAAGTTTACACTTTCAACCGCCGGTAGGTTCGGAAT
>VXZK01000213.1 GCA_009845545.1 Candidatus Poribacteria bacterium | reverse complement strand
CTATTCATTACACCTCCCCTCAAATTAGACCCGGATAATTTGGCGAAGGTATTGAGATTATCGAATTATAAAACATATATCTCACTAATATCAGATGATGTTTTTCGGGAGAAATCAAATAAAAAATTCACCTTCGGATAAGCATTTTTCGGGTTGCGTGGAAATCTCCAGCTTGAATAGAATAAAAATAAATCCCACTTGCGACAGGTTCACCAGCAGCATTACGTCCATCCCAATGTGCGGTGTGCCAACCAGCCTTGCGGTACCCCAGCGTCTTAGCATAGATACGTCTGCCTTGCGCATCATAGATATAGAGCGACACATTCACATTTGAAGCGAGTTGATACGGAATCCATGTCTCCGGATTAAATGGGTTTGGGAAATTTTGACTTAAACGGTTGACAGGTGTAAATTTAACGACATCCGGCACCCAATCAGACGGCAGCGTCTCCTCAGCAGCGAGCGAGTAACCGTCTGGATGCACACGAAAGATGCGGAGTTGATATAGATCCGCGATATAGAGGGCGGTGCCTGTTAATTTTAATTCAGACGGAAACCGGAGTTCACGAAACCGGGAAGTAACTGTCAGCGTGCGTGTATCAATCAACTGAACGCTTTCGCTATCCAATAGATAGAGATAGTTCCCTCCAACTTGTGCATCAATAGGAAGCACATCATTTTCATATACGCCATGCAATCTGGGGTGGCGCGGATCAGAGACATCGAGCACAGTAACACCAACACCGCTATCCAGTAGATACGCGCGTTTTCCGGCAAGCGTAACGCCGGTTGCATTGCCTTGTGTGGCGTACCCCCCAACAGGACGCGGCACTGAAGGTTCTGTAATGTCAAACACATGCATCCCACCCTCAAGCGCTGCAACATAGGTGTATGAAGGTGAAGCCGCGTCAACGACAACACGATAAGCACTCCCATTCATGGCACGGTTGGAAACAATTCTGCTCTGTTGAGGGATCCGACTATCGACAACAATTAGCGATTCCGCGCAAAGATAGGCATAGCCTTCGTGCAACGCGATATCCGCAACAGGTGCAGCTGTCGGTATATGCCTCAGAATCGTATGCGCCGTGAGATCAACAACGAACATACCTGTCTCGGCGGCAATAAAACCGTACCCGTCCTGTACACGAACTTTGGTGCAGCTTGTTGCACCGAACTGCTCGTTAGACGTACCCGTATCCGCAGGCAATGACAGATTCCGAGTCAAAGTACCGTGATAAGGGGTCGTAAATTCAAGGGTGCGCAAGCCTCCCAGACCGTTTGCAACATAGACAGTCCGCTCACCTTCCGTTGTTTCGACGACATCAAGTCCATAAACAGTACCTCCAAAAGCATGGTGGTGTAACCACTTCGGCGATTCAGGTTTACTGACATCAAGGGTTTGGATACCGCCTTTTCCATCGGCGATATAAGCCAGCGCATCCCGGATGACGACATCAGTTGCATTGCCAAACGTAGGTTGTGAGGAAATTCGCCGTGGCTGCTGCGGGTTATGTACATTAATAATGTGCAACCCCGCCTGTTGATCTGTGAGATAGATGGTATCGTTATGAAGTTGAATGCCAGTTGCGAACCCGGGCGTATTTAAGCGGAAACCTGTTTCGGGGTTTTGGATGTCCGTCACATCAATCAAGGTGAGGTTCCCTGAAGCGACATAAGCATACGCGGCATCCGCTGTCTCCGCGATCTCATAAGCGGCGGCGAGAATAGGCACAACACTACGGAAGTCAAAATTGCCGAATGGACTCGGTTCGAGGATGTACACGCCATGTCTATCATCACTCAAGTAGATGGTATCGTCATGGATAACAACATTGATTGGCGTGCCGTCAGTGCGAAAGAAACGTCGCGGTCGAGGTGTCTGAGCGTTGCGGACACTGTTTTCGTTGTAAACGAGCATCCCGCGTGCTCTGCCAAGCACATATAGATTGCCATCGGCAACCTGGACTTTACGGGCATCTGTGAACCCGCCAAGCGTCTTTAGAACCTTTGGCGCGGTCGGGACCGCGATATCAATAACGTGTACACCTGCAGCACCATCGGCAACATAAGCCGTATCGCCATCAACGACCACAGATCGCGCCTGTCCGGGGGTGGCAATCTCACCGATACGGACAGGCTGCGTCGGTTCAGCCAGCGAAAATATCTCAAATCCCCAATGACTCGCCGCATAAAGATACGCAACATCTGTCCCACTCATTACAATATCCGTATAGTCGCTGGCGAGATGGATTTGTGTCATCGGTTCCAGCTGTGTTCCCGGCTTGAGGTCTATCGGGAACATACTCGGTTGGGTGCGACTGCCAAGGGCATCAGTTATAACATCAGGTATAGTATCTGATGTCCACTCACGCAGCGCGCCCACTTCAAAGTCTTCATGCTTATCCGCAGCGATATAACTGAACGCCTGTGGTGCATCTGCCGTCACCATCAGTACAATCTCACCATTTCGTTGAAGCCCTTCGCGTCGAATGTACCCCCTATTTTCGGTATCAAACGGGATAGGTGCAACAACTGACCGTCCATTAACTGGCAGGTAAAGGGTCGTGGCGTAGAGGTTTCCTGAATCCGTACCGGTCAGAGATATGTCAAGCCTTTCGGGGAGATTTTCAAAGCGAATATAGTGTGCACTCCACTGGTCAATACCGATATTATTCATCTCGCTCGGATAGCTGAAGACGCGCGGCACCGCAGCCGTCACCTTTCGGTTGCGCAAACCGGTATAACCGAGTTTCCTGTTTCCTGCCTGTGCGTTCACCCAATTCGCGAGTCCCCAGTTCAGAAAGACTTCCGGGAAGCGTTCACTTCGCCCACTACCTGCTAAAGCAGCGTCAATTCCGTATTCACCGAGAACATCCGCTCCTATGATACCACGGATGAGTTCGGGACCGCCGTACTGCTCATAGAGATAGAGCATCAGCATGAAAGCACCACCGTAATAGACATCCCACGTGTTGGCATAAGCGAGCGAAACACCAGGATCCGCGAGGTAACCGTCAACAAAAAGAGTGTGTACATTGCCGTAAACTGCCCATTCCACGAAAGACGCTGTGCCTTCTTCTAACCACCGTTGATCGGTTGTCCCACCGTTTTGAAACCAATTGATGAGATGTGCGAATTCATGCGCAAGGCTGCTATAAAAGGTGTGTCGGGAGCGTTCTTTGAACTGGAAAATGTCCATATAAAGCATCTCACGCCGGTTGCTGTTCGGTGCTGTAGGCAACTGGTCAACGGATGCGAAATAGCCACCGTATTCGAGTCCTGAGCCGTTCATACCCACATCGTGCATCAGCAGCGTTATGTGATTGTCTCTGTCGAGTCCAGGTTTCCATTCTGTTCCCATCCATTTTCGGACGTTCCGGTAGATGCGTGTGTCAAATTCCTTTGCAATGGCGACCGCTTCAACATCGGTGAGCATATCACGCACCGAATTTTCGATATAGACGTAGAGATGTTCGCTTTTGGCGATACAGGTAGCCGTTACCTCTGCTTCAGGAATATGAATAAAAAATCGTTCTGTCTGGCCGATTTGAACGGGTGCAGCAGGCGCAGCAGCAACTGCTTCAGGTGGGTGTTGCACGGGGTGTTCTTGATGCAGAAGCGGCGTTCCACACAACCACGAATCCGCGAATACGAAGCTGCTAACAAGAAAAAAAATGAGATGGGTTGATACAAAAAGTCGCATGGGATCTATTTACTCTCCAGTGGATGCGTGTTATGTAACGTACAGGCTAATAAGACCTAATATCTATTTTACAATGATTATAGCCCAAATTCCAGAGCCATTCAATTGTCACGAATCACCCTTGTAGGAGAGTTTCTAACCCTGATAGTTAACTACAGCGGTAACGAAATCGGTGCGCCGATTTGAGAAGAACGGTACGTCGCCTCTGCTAACTCAATGCCATCTCTACCGATGCGTCCGTGAGTCGTTGGTTCCGCTTCACCAGCGATGCACTGGAGCCAATGGTCGATGCTTGCACCTTTTGCTGCCATACCCCAATAGCGCTGTTGACGTTGCGCGTCGGGTACGTTGCGATAGGTGTCGTTATCTGGTACAGGGGCAGTGAATTCTTCTGCTTCTGTCATGTCATGGGTTTTCCAACGGAGTCCGTGCCGAATCAATGTTGCGGAGCCTTTACTGGTGACGAGCCCGTTACCAGTATTGCCGACTTGAGCTGCCCAGCTTTTCATCATCATACCGATGCCACCGTTTTTGAAATGCACAGTCAGTACGGCGTTGTTTTCAACGGCTTCGTCAGCGGGTGGGTAGGTGCCACCCAGCGGAACATGGCTCGTGAATCCGTAGACAGTGGAAGCGGGACCGTAGAGCCACAACCAGATATCCAAATGGTGAATTGCCTGCTCTACCAACATACCGCCAGATTCTGCTTTCACAAAAAGCCACGGGTGCCGTTCGGGTGAGAAATAACCGACCTGATTGGAATACGCCATCTGTAGTGTGCCGAGGGTGCTGTCGTCTAAGAGCGATTTCAGTTTCTTATGTCCGGGATCGAAGCGCATCATATACGCCACCATCAAGAGGACACCTGCATCTTCAGCGGCAGCGACCATCTCGTCACCTTCCGCAACATTGCAACACATCGGTTTTTCCATCAAAATATGTTTACCGGCAGCGGCAGCGGCTCGTGTGATTTCGAGGTGCGGACGTGGATGCACACACACATCAACAGCGTCTATATCCTGTCTGTCAAGGAGTGTGCGGTAATCTGTGTATGCGTCTGCGCCGAACCGATCTGCCTGTTCATTTGCAGATGTTTCGTTGATGTCAGCAATAGCGACGATGTCTGCGCGTCGCGTCGGTTCTTGGTAATACGGTGCATGAAGACCTCTAAAGATGCCGCCGCATCCGATAATACCGACTCTGATTCTGTCCATAGGTTTCTCCTTTGGATTATAACGGAACGCTATTAGCTCAGCGATTCTATGCCTGTTGAAAGTCTTTCCAATTAATTCCTAATTGTTTCTAACCACACCGGACCCTTCGCGTCAGGGATTTGCGTATTCTCCGGCAATGAACGTCCTGATTCCTGATATAATTCGAGGACAGCAGCAAAGGCATCTTTGACGTTTTCTAATGCCTCAACTACCGAATCCCCCTCGGTAACCAACTCCGGTAGTAAGGGAGAAGTCACGGTATATCCACCCTCAGTTTGGGGAGTCAGGACGAGCGGTATTTTGTATTCCATCAAAAACCCTCCATTAAATATGTATCGTAGGCAGGAAAAATTTATCACAACTTGTTAGAGCTGTCAGTGATCGGAATTTGCGCGTTTATCGAACTCTTTTTGAGGAGAGGAGGTGGTGTCTTGTCTTCCAAAAGTTCGAGTGCTTCAGCGATGATTGCGTGTTGTAACTCTGGGTTGTTCGGTTCGCCGAGCGGATGTCCGAAACCGTACGGTACCGATAAGGCGCGCGGCGGTTTCACCTTTTTCGTAGTGTCTTCTATAAGTGTGATTGAAACCGTAGAGATTCCTGCGGCTTCAACAGCACGTTGTATCAATCCTACAGACTGATTGCACATCGGTCAGACAGGGGTTAAGAAAACAACCTCTACGCTGTCCGCTTTAAGTATGCGTCCAACTTCAGGTGCGGATTGTGTGATGAGCATGTCCGGTTTTGTGATGGATCCCATGAAACTGAAGTGTCTATGGTTTAGGGATCCGATTTTGCTTTCGGTTTTCAGTTCCTTGAATCTATCAAGTGGAAACGCGAGGTTCGGATCCGTTTCGATGCCACGTTCATTGTAAGCTGCACTTTTATGTCCGTTTATGAGTGCTTGTGTTTGAATGGAATTTGGAATCTCGCGGTACGAGCAATCCCCCGTCTCAAAGGGGGGCTGCCCATTGAGAAAGAACCCAGCGGTTGTAATAAGAGCAACTCTGCATTCATTTAATGGCGAGCGCAAGGGTGTGTGCGGAGATGCTTCATAGTGCTTACCGCCGTAAAATTTCATAAAGAAGCGAGATAGACGATCAAGTTTCCAGACAGATGCCATACACGCCTCGTATTAACCATTCGCGAAGATCAGCCGTTTCCTGTTTTGGCACGGAAGTTGTATTGTCTGTCCGGTGATGCTGCTTTCAATCGTGGCAAATCCGATTTCGTTGACAGCCGTATAATCGTCGCGGGCACAATGCGGCAGCGCACCGCCATCAAGAGAGTCCGTAATCTGTTTATACGCGACCTTAAACGGGCTGGCGTTTGCAGGGAGATCAAGCGTATCGTTATCGACCAATTTGCCGGCTCTGTGGACAGTCGCGCCGCTATAAAATCCGGTCTGAACGCTGCCTTCGCTGCCGAGAATATCGACAGAGAACCCACCGCGCGTTCCGTGGTTGCCGACGTGAAAGCCGATGACACCGCTTTCAAATTGGATGGTTGAACCGATAATCGCTGGCTCAGGTTCGTAAGGTTCTGGCACATCCCCACCACCAGAGACGAATCCCGTCACGGCTACGGGGTCGTAGCCTGCGAATTGGCAGATCATATCCGTTGTATGGATAGCGAAGGAGAGCACGCCGCCACCGCAATAGCCGATAACGGTTTGCACCTCGCCGATAAGTCCGTCTTCGATAAGCAATTGAAGGCGGATGAGATGTGGGCCCCAGTGTCGTGTATAGTCCACAACGATAGGAATCCCTTTAGCGTCGGCACCTGCTGTCATTGTGTCAACTTCTTCAAGGGAACATCCGGCGGGTTTTTCGAGAAAGATGGCTTTAATATCTGCTCTTAAGACGTTCTGCATCACTTGAAAATGGTGCGGTCCACGGACACAGACAGCGACGATGTCTAAATCTTCACTTTCAAGCATCTGGACATCTGTTTCATAATAGTTGATGGAGTTATCTGGGAAGCCAGGTCCCCATGTCTGTTGAAATTCTACTTGCCGTTCTGCTGACATATCCGCGACTGCCACCAATTCGGTTGTCTCGCAAAAACGGATGCCGCCTGCATGGCAATACGGATAAGCGTCATCAGGTGTTGAGTAACGGGCGGCAATACTGCCTAACCCGATAATACCGACACGATACATTGGCGTTTCTCCTTTTCCGAGGGTTGCCTAAGAGGATAGCATAAACGCGAAAAATTGGCAAGTCGGATAGGAGAATTGGCAGAATTTGGCTTCCTCACTTCATTGTATGTGGATTTTGCTTCAGCTTCCCCCAAAGGGTCGTCTGGGTGTTCGCGGTCGGAGAAACGGCAAGGAAACCGGAAGGTACCCATGCCGGGGAGTAATCCATCGCTTCATGCTGTGTGATCTGGCGGGGTTTTCCAAGGGTGTCTGGTTTAATCAGATAGATATTTGAATCACGATTCGGGTTACCCCATGGATTTTCCAGTTCCGACATGCAGGCAATCCACTCTCCATCTGGGGACCATGCCGGTCTTTCGCTCCAAGTTTCCGGCGGTGACACTCTCCGACTGTTTTTTCCTTTAGCATCCATGACAAAGATACCGCTCCGACCGTTCCATACCAAGTTATAATAGGTAATCCTTTCGCCATCCGGTGACCAACTCGGTGCTATTCCAGTGGCAAGTTTTTTTACTTTTTTTCCATCCGTATCCATGACATAGATACCGCCGTCGTCATTCCGGATGGAATAGAAAGCAATGGAGCAACTGTCTGGTGACCATGCCGGACCTGAGTTATACCTGCCTTCGTTTGTGAGGCGTTGTAAATTCTCACCGTTAGCATCCATTTTGTAGATGTCATAATTCCCTGGCTCGTCGCCTTTCCTGTTGGATGAAAAAGCGATCCATTTTCCATCGGGTGACCAAGCGAGGTGCCTTTCACTTGCTGGATGGTTTGTCAACCGGCGAGTCTTATTTTTACTTAAATCCATCACATAAATTTCGCCCTTATCATCTTCTCGGTGCGACACATAAGCGAAAGCGCGTCCGCTTGGTGACCATGTCGCGGAATGGTCGGATGCTGGATGATTTGTCAGGTTGCGCAGATTGTTACCCTCTGTGTCAATAATATAGATTTCAAGGTTTCCTGATCGGAGCGACGAAAAAGAGATATACTGCTTGCCAAGGACTTGCGCACTGAGATTCATTACGAACAGGCTACTACTTAACACCAACGCGATGCCAAACGCTAAGTGTGCATATTTCGTTTTCATTTACGAATTCCTCCAAAAAATTAGTCTGCCGCAGTTAGGACGTTGATGTGAGAAGTGTAGCAAATATGATGCCAATTCCTAACCGATGCATATATCGGGTTGCATCTTTGGTTTTCAGCCCTGTGAGCCGTTGTTCCGTCAAATTATGGATGTCGTTGTCCATAATTTGAACGTTACTTTTCGCTTCAGGAACAGGCTCACCATCAAGCAACATACCTTCAATATGACATTGGATAGCCTCTAATGCTTGATTTTGTGCATCATCAAGCGTATCTCCAGCAGTTATGCACCCGGGTAGATCTGGCACAATTACACAATAGTCAGTATCTCGGTCTTTGTGAATAACAATTGGGTAATTTCTCTGCATAGAATACCTTTACATCGAAATCCCCAATAACCCGCGCGTCAACTGGAAATCCGTATTCCCTTTGCCGTGTAGTTTCGGCGTATACCGCCGCGAAGCCACCTCTACAATCAATGCCAACAAATCGTCAACATTAGCAGACTCCAAATCCAAATCCGCACCGTAGTTCGCTTGTGTTGTAGCATCCGTAGAAACCTGAATTAACGGCACCATCACATGCGATTGCAACGGCGCACCGACAACATGCACAAGTGCCAAATCCACACCTGTCGCACCCAAACCTGTCAACGTCTCCGTCGGTTGATCCGTCGGTGTCTCCATAACGTGAAAACCCGCTTTCTCGACCCGCTGTCCATACGCCAAAGTAGTAGGCACACCCCGTGTGCCGTGAGACACAAACGCCGCATTCGCGGGGACGACAACCGTTCCACCCACAGCAACGATTCCGTGCGTCAATTGCGTTAAGGACTGAGAGACTTCTTCAGTTGCCTCACCTGTTGATGTCACGGCTACACAGAGGTGTTCTAATCCGGCATCGACAACCGGAACAGGCGGCTTATCCGCAAGCGTTTCCGAAAACCAGTCTTGCACCTTCTCAATAACAGCATCAATCCCGCCATCTAACTGCACGCTCGCCCAACCGTAACGTTCCGGCGATATGCCCAACTTCTGGATTTCATGTCGGACGTGGTCGTTGTGGGTCTTCTCACAACCGTGTTCAAGGAGTAGACCGAGCGCAACCTTCGGATGCGTAAGGTGCCCAATCATCGTGCGGGTATAAATCTCCTCAGAACGTCCGCCGGAGACACCACACCCCTCCGTATGCGGAAGCGCAACAAAACGGGATATACCCTCCTTCGCGCCGATCCCGCGTTCATTGCAGTGGTGCGCGATCATCTGTGCAATCTGTCCAGAGCAGAGACTCGTAGGCAAGATGAGTCCAACCTGATCCGTGCGGTAACCCGCCTCTGTTTGGAGCGCACGGAATTGCAGAGTAGTAGGCACACGCCGCTGTGCCGTTGGACGCAGAGTAGTAGGCACACGCCGCTGGGTTTCCGTAACAGCACCAATTGGGATCGGTTCACCGGACTTCAATTCAGATTCCGTTAACAACAGGTCCAAATTCACAGGACCCGTCTGCTTCCAATCGCGCCATAGCGAGACTTGAGAATGCCCGGCTTTCTCACCGACTGAACGTTCACCCGATGCGACATCTACTGTCAGATCCAGCATGGATTCGCCGAGTTCTTCCATCGGTGTCCCGTCGAGATATGCGCCGGCGTTCACGTCCATATCCTTGGAAAGCATCTCATAACGCCCCGTCGTCGTGACGATCTTAATCGTCGGCACGAATGGGAAATTCGTAATCGAACCGTTGCCTGTTACAAAGAAAATCATGTTGGAGCCGGATGCCACCTGTCCTGCGATGCTTTCTAAATCGTTGCCGGGACTGTCCATGAAGTAGTAGCCCGATTCCTCCATCAACTCGCTATAATTGATGACATAATCGAGACAGACATCAGGATGCCGCTTCATCGCTGCACCGATTGATTTAATGGCGATGTTATAGAGTCCACGGAAGTTATTGCCGCCAGAAGGATTGCCTTCTGCGGAGTGTCCATGCCATGAAACGCGTTCTTTGAACCGTTCAATGGTATTGAGGAACGTGCGGGCGGTAGCCAGATCGCGGACGTTTTGAAGTATGTATGCCTCCGATCCGATCAGTTCATCGGTCTCCGCGAGGTTGGCACATCCGCCATAACGAATGACCTCTTTCGCAACGTAAGCGGCAAGCGGATTACCAGATACACCAGAGAACGCATCGGAACCCCCACACTGCAGAGCAATCTTCAGATTTTCCAGAGGTTGTTCAGCGCGCGGTACGCTGTTCACAGTATCCAACCACCCGTTGATAATCTCCCTACCGCTCACTAAATCCGTGTCAAAACTCCCTTGTAGCCGATAGAAACGGTGAACGACATCATCCAAAGCGTAACCCTCGCGTAACATATACGCCTTGAGCATTTCGTTCGTAACCGCTTCAGTACCATAATCCACAAGCAACATCGCACCGATATTCGGATGGACAGTAAAACCGGCGAGCGTTCGGAGCAGCATATCAACGTTATTCGGAGTCCTGTCTTCGCCACCCTCTGTATGTGTCACAGCAACAACACCGTCTATATTGGGAAATATATCGGGGTTCCAAACCCCTCCTACCGAACACATCTCGGCAAGTCTTCTCGCGAAACCGGAGGTGCGGGAAGTTGTGCCCATAACGACGATATAGTTTCGCGTGCCAACGCCACGGTTGCCAGGACGCTGATAACCCAGGAAGTGCCGCGCATGTGTATAACGTGGCATCTGTGTACCCGGACGGAATTCAGCCTCGTCTAATTGGTAGGGTGCCATCTTGTCGCTGAAGTTCGGTGTTTCCGGCAATGCGAAGGGTAAGTTTCTAATAGACAACGAATCAATCATCTTCTGATTACAGACATAATCACCGGGGTCAATGGAGCGTATAGCGAAACCGAAGGGTAAACCCCACGACAACAACGGCGATGTCTCTGAAATCGACTCAATGGCAAAGCGATGCCCTTCCAAAATGGTATGCGATAACTGAATCTGTTGTCCATTGTAGTGAATGCGCGTGCCACCTTCCAATGTTTGTGTCGTAATAGCGACGTTATCGCCTGGCGATGGCAACCGTGCGACAGTCGTGAAATCATAACCCATCAAATTTCTCCTTTTGCACTCCGAAAGCACCGAAAAATTAATGCCGGTAGATACTAACCTCAATCGCGTCCTGTTTCACCCACGGCAGATCGATATCAAACCAGTGTGTCTCAGATTCATAACATTCGCGGACGTGTCCGAGATAATCCGCCATCGAGTCCGCGCCGATACCAACGTTATCCGCCACAACGGTTGCGGGATCCGTCAGTCGCGACGCAATCGCCTGAAAACACGGGAAATAGTTGCTAAAATTGTTATCAAGGAGTAGAAAATCGACGGGGTCTTGGATACTTTCAAGGACCTCTTGTGCATCACCGATACGTGAGTCAACGAGGGCCGCCATACCCGCGCGTTCAAAATTGGCGCGTGCTTGTGCCGCTCGGTCAGCGTCTATTTCGATTGTTATCAAGCGTCCAGCCCCAGCATCTCTTAACACGCGTAACATCCAGAGCCCAGAATAACCGATAGCCGTGCCACATTCAACAATGAGGGACGGCTTCGCTTCCTCAACGCAGGCGGCAAGAAATTTCGCCTTTTCTTCCCCTAACATCGGGATGCTCTCCACCTTACACTGTGCCTCAACCTCCTGTAAAACCTCATCAAACATATAAGCCTCCATTAGAACTCGGTTGATCTGTTCCAAACTTGACATCCGTCAATAGATATGCTAAATTTTTATTACATCGTATAATACCTTATGAGAACAATCATACACGAAAACCTCTTTGAAGTCAAGAGGCAGTACAACAGAGGTAATCAGGCATCAGCAGCCAGCCCCCGGTCAGGGTCAACGTTCGGCGATTATCAAGATTGTCTTTATTGATTGCTGAATGCTGACTACCGACTGCCTTTCTTAATATAGAAAAAATTTGCAACCAAATCCCCTGCTTGGTGTGTATCATAGATAAGCACCTCCGGAGGGACCTGATGCCTGAGTTAGACGATGAACTAATGGAACGCTACCAAAAAGGGGATGAAAACGCGTTTACGCTTCTCGTGCGCCGCCACCAGCAGCCACTTGTCAATTTTATTGCTCGGTTTATCAATGACAAGGATAGTGCTGAGGATCTGGCGCAGGAGACGTTCATCCGCATCTTTAAAGCCGCGAACCGCTACAAATCGGAGAACGCGCATTTTAAGACGTGGATGTATCACATCGCCTCAAATCTTTGCAAAAATGAATTACGCAATCGAGGACGGCGGGACCGGTACAGAGTCGATAACGTTGTGAACAGCGGAAGCGATAGTGATGGCGACGCAGAACAGATCGACCTAATTGCAAGCGCGCCCGCGAACCCCGAACTCCAACCCGAAATCGCACTCGAACGCAAGGAACTACGGAACGCCATTCAAAAAGCAATCGCAGAATTACCAGAACAGTATAGACTCCCACTTGTACTCCGTGATCTACAAGGACTCAGTTACGATGAAATCAGCGAGGTACTCGAACTCCGGAGCGGTACAACAAAATCTCGCATCAACCGCGCCCGGCTTATGCTTAAGGAAAAGTTAAAACCTTTTATTTAATGTTTTAGGAGCGACTTATGAACTGCTTACAGGCTGAGGAACACTTCTCCGCCCATTTTGAAGACACACTCGATTATCAGACACTACAAGGGTTTGAAGGACACCTCGCAGCATGTGAGGCGTGCCAACGCGAATATGTCCGATTTCAGGAGTCTGTGAAGGCGGTCCAACAATTGCCGCAGATAGAACCCTCGCCGTACTTTATGTCAACGCTACAGCAACGACTCGCCACAGAAGAACGCGACCCAAGTAGCCTTAAGGCAATTGCAGCAACAGGCTGGAAACAACTCTTAAATGGCCTCCGCCGTCCCAAATGGGCACTCGGTGGTATTATGGCATTGATTCTTGCCGCCGCGGGCACCTATTTCTATCAAGAGGGACCTTTATTCAATCAAGACTTGCATCAAGTGTCAGTATCATCAACATCTCAAAAACAACAAATAGTACCATTGCCAGAAGCGTTTCCTTCAGCCCAACAGTCAAGACGCTTGGTCGGAGACGACAGCCAATTGCAGCGACGCAGTATTCTCTCAACGCCAGCGCAACCGATGCAGCAGCGTTATATGTTAAAGCAGGTAAGTTACACCAACGCCTCCACCAGCGGCGGGCTCTAAAAATAGTTGTCAGTTATCAGTTAAGAGGTTTTCGGTATCCCAAACGCTCTTTCTGAAAACTGAAAGATTTTTTTCGCAGAAAAAAATCGCCCTGATGACTACTGAAAAAGGAAAATAAACATGTACGCGATAAACTCAAAACGCCAACAATGGATCATCGGAATGCTCAGTCTGCTTTTCTATGCCGTCACGCCGAGTGTCGCGAACGAAAACGTTTTGCAGCAGCTTGAAAAGGAATTCCAGCAGGTGGTCACCGCCGCGCGCCCTGCCATTGTGAAAGTTGTAGCGACGCAGATGATACCAGCACTACCCCCACCGGACACTGGCAAGTTGGTACTTACCCGCCAAGACATCGGTTCCGGCATTGTTATCGACACCGCTGGACACGTTGTAACAACGACATTTGAGATCGAAACACCCAGTAAAATTGAGATCATCTTTAACAATGGAAAGGTTTCGCCAGCCAAACTCGTTGGCATTGATACACTCACGGACATTGCGGTACTCCGAGTCGCGGATGCCCAACTCACAACCATACATCCACAGAAGCCTGAAACCGCAGCAACTGCACAGTCACGCGCGCAGCACAAGCGTAAGGCACTTATGACGCGGGAGTTTAAAACCACAGTACCTGTGAAGTGGGGGGACTCCTCAAAAATCAATACCGGTTCTTGGGTCGTAACAATAGGAAGTTCTTACGGACAGAGCCCAATCGTCTCTTTCGGCATCGTCGGGGGTTGGGATACCTTACCAAATCAACTGTGTGGGGAATTGATTAAAATCAACGCTGCGGTTACACCCGGCAACAGCGGTGGCGCTGTCATAAACACCTCAGGAGAGATTGTCGGCATGATACTTGCCGTGTTGACAGAGCCACCTGATACCTCTAATTCATTGGCTGACACGCTTTTCCAGAATGAGGTACCGCCCGATATGGCACAATTTTTTGTCCAAGAACAACCACAAGAAAACCGGACGCAGGAAATCACCTTTGCCATACCGATAGAGATGGTTCGCGCCGTTACCAACGAAATCATAGAACACGGAAAGGTCGCACGCGGTTGGCTCGGCGTTGAAGTCGAAATCGTTGACGTTGAGGTTTTCATTACCGGCGTAATTGAAGGCAGCCCCGCACACAAAAGTGGCCTTTTACCGAGAGATATTATCCTCGAATTTAACGAAGTGCCTGTCCGCTCCTATGATGAACTGTTGAGATGTGTTGCGAGCGAGCGCCCCGCCACGAAGGTTCAACTCAAAATCGGCAGAAACGGAACCGAACAACATCGGACGGTAATATTAGGCGAAAAAGAGTAGAACGCCTAACGCACTATCTTCTCAAACTCAGCGAGATATGCCGCCGCTATCTCACGATTCCCCTTGATAATCAACAGGTTTTCACTATTATTTTTCTCTGCATTCTTTGAGAAGTTGTAAGAACCCGTAATCACCGTATCCGCATCAACAACGATGACCTTGTGGTGCATAGTCCCTTTGTTTTTATCCAGAACAACAGACAAACCCGCCGCTTTCATCGCCTTATATTCGGCGTATGGATTATCCGTCTGCCGCGCTTCAAACACACCCCGGACTTCAATACCGGACGTAAATCTGTCCCGTATTGCAGTGCCGAGTGTATCGTGTGTAAACGAAAACGCCATAAAATGAATTGACTTGTCGGCAGACCTGATCTCCTTCAAAAGTGGCGAGATCGTGTCACTTTTCGGTGAGAAATAGGTAAAAATCTGTGTCCCATCATTCAGCGTCACCTTTGGATACGCAACAAACGCGCCAGAAGGGTTTCCAACCTCTGCATCCAGAAACAACTCCCGAAACTCCTGTGTGAAGTTATACGCCATCGGGACTGAATCGATGAGTATGACGTTATTGCTGTTCTTGTACGCCCCGTTATAAGTCGTGTTATAAGAACCTGTCCAGACGTATCGCTCATCAATCACGATAAACTTGTGATGCATCAGGCTGCCAGCATCTTTATCGTCCGAAACAGGGATCCCGATGTCTTGCAATCGTCCAATTTCCGAGCCATCCATATTGTCTGTCTCGGTGACAACTCGCACTTTCACCCCACGCTTGTGTGCCTCAATTAAAGCATCGGCGACCGGCGCGGCATCTAAATCATAGAGCGCAGCATCAACTCGCAGCGTCGCAGCACCGATTCTATCAACAAGCCGTCTTTCTAAGGAATACGAGCTGCCAGTTGCATTGACCTCACTGAAGTAGACCGCCCACGCGCCCTCAGTCGTTGCGCCGGGTCTGCCCTTGTAATATTTTATACCGAAGCCGATTGCGATAGCACAGAATAAAACAAGAAGGAAAGGAACGAATGATTTCCGCTTACTGACCTCCGGTGCTACCTGAGTGCTGGGTGTGCTCAAATCGCTATCCATATTTTCTCGTACTACTTTTTTTATTCACCCCCTGATAAGGGGGATTTAGGAGGTTAAAAACCTTAGACTCCCCACCTCTGCCGTGATTCCTCCAACGGTTCAATCTCCGCATCTTGCTGCTTCCATGCGTAGTGACCTTTCGGTTTTTCACCGACCCATCTTTCATCAATCGGTTCCGATACAAGCTGATAGCGTGTATCCGCCGTTATCCGAATTTTATTAGAGGTGTTCACCAGAGAAGCGTGCATGAGGAACATATTGAAAATGATAAGATCTCCCACCGAAAACGTTGTTGTCGCCCAATGGCCACCAAATTTTTCAACGATTTCAAGCGGATCATCGCTAAAATGTCCTTCAATCATATCCCGGTCAACATCCGCCTTCCCATAAGTGGCGCGAACCTTCTCAAACCGGTTGGAGCCGAGACAGAAGACGATAGGTCCCATATCAAGCGACACATCGCCAAAGGGTGTCCAGCAAGAGTAGAGTTCTTGCGTCCCTCTCCCCATAAAGACAATATCGTAATGAATTGGAGAACCTGACCCGGGGCCAGCCGTGCGCAGCCATTTGAAATCGAACGTGCGAGCATCGCCACCGAGGAACCGCTTGAAAAAATCCATCACCGGTGCCCCTTCAACGACGGCTTTAAAGGCTGGCAGCTGAGTCAACGCCTTATTCCCCATTGAACCCGTTGACGTAGGTTCGGGATACGCCGGGTTGAAGACCCCATCCATTAAGGCTGTATCCGGTGCAAGCATACCTTTCGCTGCGAGTCTTTCCAGAATCTGTTGACGCGCCGTGAGGACAGCGTCCTTGTCGTGTAGCCCACGAATCAGGAGGTACCCGTCCGCTGCGATCCGCGCTTTCAGAGCCTCAGGATTGTCAAGGATATCATTACTATCCCGTAAATCCGTGCTGACCTCTACTTCCTGATGCAAAAAAGGTAACTTCATCTCAACTCCTCACTTCTGATGGGGGTGTCTCTTTCAACCACGCCAAATTAAACCGATAATGCTGACGGCTGCTAATCAGATGAATGATCCCATTCGGTTTCCCTTGGCAAAGGGCGAGGTAGCCACCCGGTTCAGCACTGTTCAACCCCATCTTAAAGGGTCGCCCATCCATTGTTTCGATATCCCTATCCTCGCCATCATCTGTAATCAGACGGGTATATTCCCACGTCTCGCCATCGTCATAAGACAGCGCGCCAAAAAGTCCGGTAACGAGCCGTTCACTCCCAGAAGCGTCAACAATCGACATCGGGGTCGGTTCTCGCCGATCACCCGTGAAAGACGCGAGGAAAATCGGTCCCTCTTGAAGCCGTAGCAGCACGCACCGCTGCCCACCCGAAACAGGTGGGAACTGACTCGCACTGTAATGCCATGTCTTACCACCATCCGACGAAACGCTTTTCGGCATCCGTCCATCAATCGTATCGCCGCGTCCATACGCCATCAGCCTGCCATCCGTGAGTTCGACTACAGCGGCGTGAATACCAGCGATCCAACCGCCCTGCTTACCATCGGCAAATTCGGGGATAGGTTGCCCAGCACCGGCATCGTACCACGTCTCTCCATCATCCTCGCTGAGCCATATCGCAGTGCCGCCGTCGCCGCCGCTCACTGCATCACAGGCGAGGAGTATAGAACCGTCCTGCCTTCGGAAAACGGAGGCAATCGGCATGTGCCGGAGACGATGCTCCGGCGAAATAAAGCGCGGTTTCGACCACGTCGCGCCGTTATCGTCAGAATAACGCATCACTAACGCCAAGGGACCCCATGTTGCAGCAGCTGAAAGCCCGTTAAAATGATACATCCGCCCGTTCTCATTCCGCCAGAGAGATGTCGCATGATTGTTCCGATCCGGCGGTCCCCAGAAAGGTTCGGCGGGTTCCCATTCCGATTCACCAAAACGCAACCGACTTGCGGCAACCGTCAATTCACGTCCGCGCTCCGTAACGCAGGAATACCACGCTGCAAACATATCACCGTTCGGGCATTCTGTTATCGCCGGGACGTGGTTATGTGCCGAAAAAAGCGGTCCGTTTGAACCGTCCAGAATTTTAACGAACGTCAGCGGTTCCGAAAAATAGGGTGTCTCCGGCGCGGGTGAACTTGCGACTTCCTGTTTAACACCACGTCCCCATAACGCTACCTTCGGCGCAGGCGTAGGCGATGTCTGCGGCATTTCACCACAAACAATCCGAAACCCAATATACCAATGTTTATCTTCAGGCACTGCTCCCATCCGATTCGCAGAGCGTAGATAACAGAGCAACGTCGAATGACTGCCACCGCGTGTAACGCGATACAGTCCATCTTCCTTACCCACCGGATCAACTTGTGGCTCCGATTCGTAGGGTCCGTACCAATCTCGGCACCACTCCTCCACATTGCCGTGCATATCGTATACACCCCACGCGTTCGGCGCAGTTTGCCCGACCTGCAACGGCACAATTTCTTCCGCACCGCGACCGCGTCCGGCATCCGGGTACCAACTCTCGCCAACATTTTTATGAAACTCAAGAGGCAAGGTATCACCGGTATGAAAATGCGTCGTTGTACCTGCTCGGCAGACATATTCCCATTCTGCCTCAGTCGGCAGTCGATAAGGCAGCCCCTCTTTCTCGGAGAGCCATTCGCAGAAGCGTGTCGCATCGTGCCAATCGACAAACACCACTGCTTCATCATCGTCCTGTGAAAAACCGACGTTCTGAAGACTCGGCAGCTCACGATGTGTAGCGTCAAACGCCGCGTACTGTGCATTGGTAACCTGAAAAACGCCTATATAAAACGGCGTGCTGAGCGTTACCTCATGCACCGGATGTTCATCCCAATCGCCATCGCGAAGATACGCCTTGCCTGCCGTCAATTCATCTGACAGCGATGCGTTCTCTGAACCCATCATAAAGCTGCCCGGTTCAATTCTAACAAATTGCATACCGAGCGAATTCGTCCCTGTCGATTTCCCTTCAATCGCCAACTTCTGCATAACTTCCTTCCCTCTTCGGACAATGCCTTAGGTTGTACACTTTCATCTTCACGTCTGTCACCGTCATTATACCAATTCTTGCTGAATTTGTCACCTGAAATATTAAAAAACGACTTGTGCTAATTGTTCCTAATAATTTGGACATTTTAAAAAAGTGCATTTTTTTTGCATCACAGTGACCTTTTCTATCTTTCTCAAGGTCTTGCTTTATGAATGGCAGCAGAAAACTTTACGAATCTTTCAGATGAAATATTGCTGACGCGTATTCATAATGGAGATGATAACGCGCTGGAAACTCTGATAAAGAGATATGAGCGGCTCCTGAAGACTATCATCTATTATGAAATCCAAAATGCTGAGGAAGAAGCGGATATCTATTCAGAAACCCGTCTCGCGATTATGCGGCGTCTCCGCCGTCGGGCAGACGATATAGCATCCGCAGAACAGTTGATCGATTCAGAAGGTATGGAGGGCCACCGTCCTCTGCTTTGTGGTGCTAACCATACATACTATGAATGTAACTCCTCAGATGTTTATACGCATACCACGACCACGAGTTGTCCGCCGACGGGAGCACACCAAATGCTGCTGTGTCAAACATCCGGACATGATCACCGGTGCTCTGGGTGTAAGAATCTCTACTCTCCGTGGGATTCAACATTAGTAGACGCTCACCGCGTGCGTACCTGTTACTACTGCAATCAATCGTTTCGTCAGTGTGATTCCAACCTTTACTGTAGTAGTAGCCCTCTCTTAAGTCACGACGGGTATTAATGAAGCCCAAAGACACCGTAACATGAAAAACCGACGCGCCTGTTATTATCTGATAGCGGGCGCGTTCTTATTGCTCACTGTGTTCTTTGTGTATCGTTCTTCGGGGACGTATCCTTCAACTTCGTTGAATAATACGGCGATCGAGGAGACCGTCGTGATCGTCAAAGTTGTTCTTGTAGAGTCCTCAAGTCGTGAGATATCCTCCCTGTGATAGCGTTTGATTCCGATTCCTACTACCGCACCATCATAGACAATAACCTGTTCCGTTCGTTAGGTTGGACCCCGCCTCGCCCAAAAGAACCCTATCGTCTCATGGGTACGATCTTGCCACGTTCTGCAAACACACCACCGCGGGCAATCCTCCAAACGACCACAGGAAATACAACACACATCATGACCACCGGTGAGAAATAGACACATCAACCGAAGTTGTCTTGATAGAAAGCAAGCAGGTGACGCTCGAAACCAACGGGCAGCAACGCACGCTACTTTTGCTGCTCGATTTTTGACACCACACGCCATCAGAAAGAGGCCCACCCACAATCCCTACAGTGCGCGCCAAAATAAAGGTGCGCTGGCGGTTTCTTGTAGAAAGGGTTCCGAACTCCAACCGCTACAGGCGGCTTGTTCTGTGCGAAAAGCGTCCGTTTCCGTCTCTCCACTTTGGGTCGGCAAAAGCAGGCGTACGGCGGCAAAGCGGGCATTCGGTGCTACACTTCGGCAACGGGGACGGCATTTTTTGGCACCTTCCATTTGCACATTGCGCGCGAAGACAGGGAAAATCCTAAAGTACCGCTCTATAGGTGAGCAAAAAACGACACGCCCCCTAAGCCCTGTTTCGCGCTCCATACCAGCACCGCCAGGCACTTCGCTTGCGACTTTGGACGAGGGACCGCCGTCACGCACCCACGCCAGACGCACCGCTCACATTCTGCTTCGCATACCTTACGCTATTTATCTACTCGTGTCAACCGCCCCTGATGCCCGCGCGCGTTTCAATATTTGACACACTCCGCACTTTTCACGTTTCTATTTTCTGAAAAATGCTTTACAAAAAATGTGTGTTTTTCTATAATGTGTGATATTGCATTTTCGCGGAAGTCGACGAGCGATAAAGCGTAGATCGCATCAGGGAAGTCTACCCTTTTTGAAGTGGGACGCGCCCAGTGGCGTTAACACCGAGCGACGCGTAGCACTGCTATAACCAGAGTATGAAAGTGTTGGTTTCTATCATAGCAGATGACATGTTTCTGTGTTAGAATAGAGACCAGCACCTTCACAGAAAAGGACCTGACTCATGTGAAAAAACTGCCTATATTTCTCTCGCTCGCGCTACCTCTACTTCTGGCGACAGACGCTGCAGAGGCCGCGTGTCGTAGGTTCAGCGAAATCTGTCAACCCAAACAAGAAACCCCGCCGTGTCAATATATCTGTCCAGACGTGGAGAGGCGATAACACGCGCGGACAAACAACGAACAGGAATAAAAACATGTTTATCCGAAAAAACTGGCTACCGCTCTCGGTGTTGCTGGTGGCGATTGTGGGCATCGGGCTTTACATGCTCGCGACACAACCGCCACCCGAACCCATGAAGATTTACAAGACAGTTGAACCTAAGAAACCGACCCAACAACCGACAACCACGCAAGCCCCTGTTGGTGAGACCTCGCAAGAGGGACACTTCCACGCCGATGGCACATTTCATGCCCAACAGCACGAGACAGAAGTGCAATCCACAGCAGAGGTGAGTCCGCCGCAACCGCAAGACAGCCCGTCGGTAATTGTCCAAACGCCCCCTATCGCCGAGGCAAGCGAGGGTGAAGATATCAACGCTCTGTATCATAAACGCTTGGAGGAGTATTTCAAAGCATTTTCTGAGTGGAGAGAGAAACACGATGAGGCAGCTGCTGAATGGACAGCATCAATTGAGGCTGTTCTGGATGTCCTTCCAGAGGAAGGCACCCCGGAGTATCTCCAAAATCTCAGCGATGTGGAAAGACAGGAACTCCTCATGAAAATGGAATATCTGGTTGAAAAACGTAAAGCGGCCAGTGAAAAACTTAAGTCTGTCATACTTGAAAGACCTGTTCAATCGCAAAATCCATAAGGAGCACCTGTCATGAAACGGGTATTGATGAAGTCCAAAGACACCGTAACATGAAAAACCGGCGCGTCGGTTTTCTTTTGGATGACTGACGCGTTGCCTTTCGTTTGACCCGAACCGACCCTGAAAGAAAACCGCGCGCCAGAAAAACAGGCCGTCGCATACCGACCCCAACGCCCACACCGCACACCTAATGCTTTGACAGAATTTCAGAAATCCGATTCCTACTACCGCACCATCATCGACAATAACCTGTTCCGTCCGTTAGGGTAGACACCGCCCCGACCGAGTGAACCCTATCGCTTACTTGGCACGGTTCTTGCGTCAGACGCGACCACACCGCCACAGGCAATCCTACAATCCACCGCAGGAGAGAAAACATATATCGTGACATTAGGTTCAAATCTCGACGCAAACACCCAAGTAGTAGGCATCCAGTCGAAGCAGGTGACACTCTCCACACAAGGGCAGCAACGCACACTAATGCTACCGATCAGTTTCTAACTCCTTTGGGTGAAACGCCGATCTCTGAATCCAATGAAGGACCGCCAGCCAAGAAGTGTTGGTAGATTTTGCGCATTTCACTCATCCCTTATATCGTTTGCCCACATACAGATGCGTGATTCCAAAGTTCTATGTGTTTTTTCTTGACACGTTTCTTTGTTTTTGTTATCATATTGATATTGTTAGTAGTCATCTATGTTAAAACCTATAGGAGAACCCAAATGTTCTTACGCAAATACTGGATACCGCTATCAGTGTTTCTGGTGGCGATTGTGGGTATAGGGCTTTACCTGCTCGCGACACAACCGCCCCCCGAACCTGTGAAGATTTACAAAGCGGTTGAACCCATAGAGAAACCGACACCTCAAGCCCCTGTTGGTGATACCTCGAAAGGTGGACATTTCCACGCCGATGGCACTTGGCACGAAGGACCGCATGAACCGGTGGAGCCGCCCTCAACCGCACAGGGTCAGAGTCCAGTTGAACCTGGCTCATCGGAAATCTCCACTACGGGTGCTGGCGGTCTGCCCCTATCTATAGGAGAGCAGGTCGCAGCCAGTGACGATGTGCCGAAGTATGCAGTGCTAAAGGCGATGCGCGACGAAGAATTGAGAGCAATGCATCTCGAATACATCGAAAAGCAGGAACAACTCAGCGCTGAATTGTGGAAACGTATGCGAGCATTCGGTGAAGCCGAAGTTGGCAGCGATGAAGCAAAATCGCGTCTCGAAGCACTTGATGCGGTCGCCTGGGAATACAACGTTTATCAGATAACATCAAGTAGAGCTGCTGATGTCCTTAGCCGCCGCTTGATCAAACGGAATTTTAACCGTCCGCACGGTCCGGGTGAGATGATTATTTATCCTCTACCGGAGTTAACCGACTAACCCGAAAATAAGAAAAACCATGAAGAAATATTGGATCGCCACCGTTTCGTGTCTTGTCGCCAGTCTATTCCTTTTCGGCTACTTCAACGAGATTCAGAGTTCAAGTGAGAATACAGCGAAACTTCAGGAGGCCTTGGATAAGCACGAAGGACCACATGAGCCACCGGTGGCACCTCCCGTTGAAGCATCACCGGAGCCGGAACCGCCTGAAACCTTCTCCGAAGAAGAAGAGCAAAGGGCTATCGCGCGGATGCTTGAATCCTTGCCAGAGAAACTCGAACTTATGGGGAAAAACCGAGATATCCTTAAACGGGGTTACGAGGAAGCACTAAGGCAACTCAAGCATTTCGAGGAGATGAATGCACAGCGTGAGCGAATTTTTATGATACCTCTCGCATAAAAGAGCGGATAGCAGAAGCAAAGGCAGAGTTAGATAGACGAGAGTCGGTTATCTATCACTTGGAGAAATGGAGGGACGAACATGCGAACAAATAACCGAACCCTGCTTTTCTGTAAGTTGATGAATCTCGTTATTAAACCCAACAAGACACTATGAATAGAAGCAACGGACTTCGCCTGCCTAACAACACGACAATCCTAAAATTTCGATGCTGATAATCCGTTCAGACTTCCACTCTTCCCGCCTTCTACCCTTCCAATCCAAACTTTTAACAAAATATTTACACACCCATCCAAACATTTCATTTGACTTTTTTCGCCACTTCTGCTATATTATTTATAAGTTTTTTGGCGAGGTCTTGTCCTTTCTTCCGTTAAAGCATATAATTTTAGACGTTGATAGTTACTGGTTGCCATCGATTTGCAAACCGGTAAGCTGCGATATTCTGGGCAAGAACCTCAAAAAACGATTGCTTAAAGATCGCGCAAATATCTATTTTAGGAGGCAAAATTTTGAAACGAAATATCACCTTGGGTCTACTTTTCTTCACTTTGATAAGCATCGTAACGATTTGCGATGCGCAAGATCTTGTCCTGCATCTCTCCTTCGACGAGTTAGCAGCGGACGTTGTAAAAGACCTATCCGAATTTGGTAACGATGCGACCTTTAATAAAGGCAACCCAAAATTGATTGACGGTGTTTTTGGACAAGCAATGGAGTTCGACGGGAAAACCGCTGGCGAAATTGATGACAGTCCGAGCCTCGATATTGTTGATGGCATCACCATCGAATTCTGGGCACTTGTTGAAGGCGGAGAGGCAATCCAGAGCGGCGTTGAGAAAGGCTCCGCTTGGGTCTCCGGTCTGTACAACCTTGCAGCACTTTACAACGGCGGGACGATCCTTCAATTCTTCGACCTGCCAGAAGCGTGCAACGACGACAATATTGGTCCCACTATTCAGGACGGCAAATGGCATTTTCTCGCCGGAACGTGGGATGGCGATGACATCCTACTCTATATTGATGGCGAATTGGAAGCAGAAATGCCCTGTAAAGGTGAACTGAAACCGAACGACGAGTCGCTCTATATCGGTGCACGCGGCGGAAGCCAGCGATTCCTTACCGGTGCCCTCGATGAAATCAAAATGTATAACTACGCCTTAACCAAAGAGGAATTGCTCAAAGATATGGCGGCACCTGTCACGCTGCACGTTGATGCACAAGATAAGTTAGCAACCGTCTGGGCACGCCTCAAAACCGATTAATCCCTACAATAGAGGAGAGTTGATGAGAACAACTCGTTATCTTTTTGCACAACTGGCAAGTCAAAACTTGCTATACAAAAGCCCAACGTTTCTTCTTTTACTATTAACCCTCATTATTGGCTGCGCGCTGCCCTTCGGTCAGAACCTAACACCTGAAGAGCAGGTCGCTGTCGTTACAACCGATAAAGGCATATTCGTAATTGAACTCTATCCCGATGCCGCCCCCGTGGCAGTGGATAATTTCACCAAATTGATTAACCAGAAGTTTTATGACGGCTTAACATTTCATCGCAGAGTTGACGAATTCGTCGTTCAGGGCGGGTGTCCGAACGGCGACGGAACAGGTGGCCCCGGTTGGAATATTACTGACGAATACACGCATCCGAACCAGCGTCCACACCTTAGAGGTACAGTGGCGATGGCTCGGACATCCGAACCCAACTCATCCGGGAGCCAATTCTACATTTGCTTCAAACCCCAACCCTCTCTTGACGGCAATTACACCACTTTCGGCGGTGTAATTCAAGGCATGGATGTCGTCGATCGCTTACAGGTAGGCGATGTCATGACAAAAATCCAATTGGAGGCGAAGTTAAAATATGTTAAGGCAACAGCAGAATAAGCAACAACGGCAATTCGCATCCGCAGCACTATTCGTCCTGGCGACGCTATTTGCCACCTTTGTGCTGAGTTGCGCACAAGAGGAGAAGAAAGCACCTGCCCCACGCGCACGCCGCACCGGCACAGGTTCAACAATAACCGCTGCAAAACCACAGATTGATCCCGCAACAGCCGTAGCCGTTATTGAAACGGCAAAAGGCACCATTGAATTTGAATTTCTCGCAACCGAAGCTCCAGAGACTTCCAAGAATTTCATCAAAAACGCGCAGGTGATGTATTACAAAGGTGAAAAATTTAATCGCGCAGAAGAACTCCTCATCCAAGCAGGTTCAAAACTTGCCGCTGGCGAAACACTGCCCATTGAGAATGGCGCGAAAGAGATGTCCCGCGGCGTTGTCGCTATGGCAAAGGAAGAGGGCGCCAGCGTTTCGTACGCATCTGAATTCTTTATCTGCCGAGATAGCACGATTCTCGATAGCGATTACACCATCTTCGGAAACGTCATCAGTGGGATGGATGTCGTTGACAATATTGCTGTAGACGACGTAATTACGAACATCACCATCCGAAATAAGGAATAGCGATAAAGGCAGGGCTATTTAGTTCTCGGTTTTTTCGTCCAATTTTAGACCCCAGGCCCGGTAGGTGCGGTTTGGAACCGCACCGAGCTTGAAAAAAAATCCGATAATTTATCTAAAACTAAATAGTCCTGGCGATAAAGGGTGTAACGGTTGACGGAACGCCAATCGTTACATCGCATCTTACACGGAGGAATATATGGCATTAACCGTTATCCGCACGGCTCGCCCAAGTCCCGCCTGGCAGGAGAGCTACGTGCGCGTGAAAAAAGGACAACGCCTCGTTATTGACGGAGAAGGGGCTTGGTCACCAGATTTGCAGAATCGGACGGGATGGTGCGGGGCTGATGGCATCCCGAAGACCCCTGGCTCCAACGATTACCTACTCCCGGGTACGAATATCGGTGCCCTCATTGCCAAGATCGGAAATACCGTTTTCGCTGTCGGCTCGCGCTACGACAATCCAGCACCCGCTGATGGTGTCATCTTTCTCGCCATGAACGAAAGTCCACACAACAATAATCAAGCGGGGAGTTTATTGGCACAAATCATTATCTTTGACGACGAATAACAGACCTTTTCAACACCTTTTCAACAGATGTTGTATATACTCAGGTGAATCAGGAGTCGATATATGGAAGAAAATATAGATCAGGAAGAAGTACAGCAACTTCCGCCTGTCGATTTTATTAGCTATCTCGCGAACCTCGTAGAAACTGGACGGCTCTACTTAGAGGGAATCCCTAACCCCGAAACAGAGGAGGTGGTTATAAACCTCCCGCTTGTCAAACATATTATTGATACCATTGAGATGCTTGAGGTCAAGACTAAAGGTAACCTCACCGCGCCAGAAGCCAACTTTCTGTCAAATACGCTCTACGAACTCAGAATGGGCTACATCCGTGTTGTCAGTAGCCAGGAAGCAGCCGCGCAAGAGGGATCCACGGTTGAAGAAGCCGAAACAGAGGCACCCGCTGACAAAACTGAAGAACCCCCCTAACCGGTGTCCCGCAAAGACATCGCACGACACGATCCAAATCCTGCTGTCAAACGCTGCACGAAAAAACGGCATTAGACTTAGCGGGATCAAAGGAACTTCTCAGCAGACACGCTTCAAAATATGAAGTATAACGCCACAAAGTTGGAGAATGAATTATCAACGCAAAATTATAATCGCTCTCGTAATGCTCGCCGGCTTACTCGTGACGGGAACCATCGGTTATCTGATGCTTGAAAGTGGATGGGACCCTCTTGACGCAGTCTATATGACTGTCATTACCTTAACAACCGCTGGACATGACGATCTGGAAATGAGCGACAGGGGACGCATATTCACGATATTGCTCCTCCTTGGCGGGATTGGCGTGTTTACTTACAGTGTTACTGTTGCCACCACAGTTCTGATTGAAGGGCAACTGCAGAATTTTTTCCGACAACAAAGAATGACTCGAACCGTCGATAAATTATCAAACCACTATATTATTTGCGGACTCGGTGATACCGGGGTGCATGTCCTCGACGAAATGCTGAAAGCGGAAGTAGATTTCGTCGGCATCGAATCCGAGGAAGAACGATTAATCCATCTCACCGATACACGAAATTTTCCGTATCTCCACGGCGATGCAACCGATGATGAATTACTCGTCCGCGCAGGTATCGCGAACGCAAGCGGTCTTGTCACATGTCTCAGCCGCGACCAAGATAACCTATTTGTCGTCATCTCCGCGCGGAAACTGAACCCACACCTACGCATAGCTTCCAAAGCCGTCGAAGACAATTCCCCAGGAAAACTTATCACCGCCGGTGCTGATGAAGTCGTCTTGCCCGATCATATTGGCGGCCTGCGCCTCGCATCCGGTATACTCCAACCACAACTTGTCGGGTTTTTGGAAAATATCACACAAAATCGAGACGGGGCTCAGTTTACTGAATCCGTTATTCAAAAAGATTCACCCCTCGACGGAATCTCACTCAAAGCCGCAAGCATTCGAGAACAAACCGGATTAGTTGTCATCGCAATCCGAGATAACGACAGAACGTTCCTCTATAATCCACCCGGAGATAAGAAAATGGTAGCCGGGGAGGCTTTATTAGTTATAGCCAATCAGAAACAGTTACAAATATTACACAAACTTACAGGCGATTTAAGTTAGTCTGAGCCATTCGGTTTTCCACTTGCTGATTGCTGACCGCCGAAAACTGAAAACCTTTGCGTCGAAATCTGTTGACCCGTTAATTTAACTCGTGATATGATAGTGCCGAAGTTCACTGGTGTAGATAGCACCTACAATACGAACGAGCCGAACTATTCAAATTAGCGCAAATCGGAAGGAAACACTTGTATGCTCGCAACAGTCCTAAGCAGTGCGTTGCTGGGAATTGATGCCTATATTGTAAAAGTTGAAGTAGATGTCGCTGGCGGACTTCCGTCCTTCAGCACCGTCGGTTTACCCGATAGCGCGATCAAAGAGAGCCGGGATCGGGTTACGGCAGCTATTAAGAACTCTGGTTTCTATTTCCCGCAGACCCGAATCACGGCAAATTTAGCACCTGCGGACATCCGAAAAGCGGGTTCAGCGTTTGACCTTCCCATCGCAATCGGTGTTATGACGGCTACCAATCAGGTAAATCCTGCGAGACTCGAAAATGCCATGATTTTGGGCGAACTCGCCCTTGATGGAAATATCCGAGGCATACAGGGCGGACTACCCATAGCCATCGCCGCAAAAGAGAACGGCATAGCAGATCTTATTTTACCCGCCGAAAACGCTAAAGAAGCAGCAATTGTAGAGGGTGTGAACGTCTATCCGATTCAGAGCCTATCGGAGGCTGCCGCATTTCTCAATTCAGAGAAGGAAATAGCACCAGAACCCTACACACACGACACTGACGCACACACCGCGCATCCAGAAACCCACATCGACCTACTTGATGTGAAAGGGCAAGAACACGTTAAACGCGCCATTGAAGTCGCTGCCGCAGGTGGGCATAACCTCATTATGATCGGACCGCCCGGCTCCGGAAAGACGATGATCGCAAAGCGAATCCCGTCTATCCTCCCGAGACTTTCAATGGACGAATCCCTTGAAACAACTAAAATTCAGAGTATTATCGGTGTTCTGCCAAGCGATACGCCTTTGGTTGTGACGCGTCCGTACCGTTCACCACACCATACCATTTCAGACGCAGGCTTAATCGGTGGTGGAAATGTACCGCGTCCTGGGGAGGTGAGTCTCGCGCATAACGGTGTGCTCTTTTTGGACGAACTCCCTGAATTCCGGCGGAACGTCCTTGAGGTTATGCGACAGCCGCTTGAGGACCGGCAGGTGACGATCTCGCGGGCAGCGGCATCGCTCACTTATCCCGCAAATTTCATGCTCGTCGCAGCCATGAACCCCTGTCCCTGCGGGTTTTTCACCGACCCAAGCCGAGATTGTAAGTGCACGCCGAACCAGATTCAGAACTATGTCTCCCGAATTTCGGGACCGTTATTGGATAGAATCGACATCCAAGTTGAAGTGCCAGCGGTGAAATACGCCGAACTCGCTGCCGAAACAACGGGCGAACCGTCGGCACGTGTCCAAGAACGCGTCGAAGCGGCACGCCAAATTCAGCACGGACGTTTTGCAAACACAACAATACACGCCAACGCTGGTATGCAATCAAAACAGATACGAGAATACTGTAAAGTTGACGATCAGGCACAAGATTTACTCCGGGTTGCGATTAACCAATTAGGATTAAGTGCACGCGCCTATGACCGAATTTTGAAGGTCGCACGCACCATCGCAGACCTCGATCAAAACCCGAATATAGAGGCAGTTCATGTCTCTGAAGCCATACAATATCGGAGCTTAGACCGGAGTTTCTGGAAAAATTAACACGATGGAGAAGTCGAAGCATGCAACCTAATTTTATTATTTTTCTAACAGACGACCAAGGGTACGGTGACCTATCCTGTATGGGCGCGACCGACTTCAAAACGCCACACCTCGATAGGATGGCAGCTCAAGGTGCCCGCTTCACAGATTGGTACTCGAATTCACCTGTCTGTTCGCCTTCACGTGCAGCATTACTGACAGGACGCTACCCATGCCATGCCGGAGTCCGCTCGATTTTAGCAGGACATCGCACCGCTACAGGACTACCCCCTTCTGTTCCCACACTCGCAACCGCACTGAAGGAACACGGCTACTACACCGCAATGTCCGGAAAATGGCATCTCGGACTCGCCGAAGGCTCACGTCCTGAACACCATGGGTTTGACGATTGGTTCGGATTCATGGCGGGCTGCATCGACTTCTTTTCGCACATCTTCTATTGGGCTTTAGGACAACCCGGCATCGACCAGACACACGACCTCTGGGAAAACGGCGAAGAGATTTACCGGGACGGCGAATACTTCACCGAACTCATCACGGAATATGCCATCAAATATATCCGTAAGGCTGTTGAACTCGGCAAGCCTTTTTGCCTCTACGTGCCTTACAACGCACCCCATTACCCGATGCACGCACCAGAAAAATACGTCGATCGGTTCCCGAATCTACCTTGGGATAGACAGATCATGGCGGCGATGCTCAGCGCGGTTGACGATAGCGTCGGCGAAATTTTCGCAGAACTCAAGCGGCTCGGACTCGCAGAAAACACGTTCTCCTATTTTCAGAGCGACAACGGTCCCTCGCGTGAGACACGAAACTGGTTAGACGGCACCCAGGACCCGTATTACGGCGGCACCGCAGGAAAACTGAAAGGACATAAATTCAGTCTCTACGAAGGCGGTATCCGTTCACCCGGCATTATGAACTGGCCACAGCAGATCCCCGCAGGACAGGTCATCAGTGAAGTCGGCGCAGCCATGGATGTGTTTCCGACGTTCCTCGCGGCAGCAGGCGGTGATCCTTCCGAATACAGCCTCGATGGACGGGATGTCTTACCCATGGTCGCAAACGGTGAACCCACACCGCATAGCGAAATTTATTGGGAGATGGGTAAACAGACCGCCGTACGTCGTGACAATTGGAAACTCGTACTCAACGGTCAATTGGTAGAGGGCGCGCCCCCAGAAGACGATATACACCTCGCGAACCTCAAAACAGATATGGGTGAAACGGAGAACCTGAAAGACGTACATCCAGAACTTACCGCTGAATTGACAGAAGCAGCACAAACATGGCGCGAAGGCATTGAAACACACTGGGAAACCGAATGGGTCAACCCAAACGGCACAACAGGCTACGTAAAGGAATCATGATACTTTTTAAATTCGCCTTTATTACGGACACACATCTCTACCTAAACGCACCGAGGAACTTCGCAGGCGGGCTACAACAACAAAAAAACAGCCTCGCGCTCTATGAAAAATTGGTTGAACAACTCAACGCGTTTGATCCGGCATTTGTGATTCACGGTGGGGATATCGTGTGTGGCGGCAAAAGTTTCGATATGTCGGCGGAAGAATACGAAGCAACACTTGATGCAGCGCAACAACTTGGGCAACGTATCAATGCACCTTGCTATTACATCCCGGGCAACCACGATCTGCATCCGGAGACCGGTTCTAAAGATGCCTACTTGGCACGCTTTGGTATCAACGGCATGGGTTCCGTCAGTTTTGTGCACGAAAATATTCGGTTTATTCTTCTGGATTCACAAGAAGTCCCGGAAGACTTAACTCACGGATATATTAGCACCAACCAACTGGCATGGGCAGAACGTGAATTGAAGCGCGCACGAGATTACGAGGAAGAGGTTTTCATATTCTCGCACCAACTCCCTTTTCCAAGCGTCGAATTTCAAGGTATCGGTTCAAGGATTGCTAACTCTGCAGAAGTCCTTGAAATCACTTCACCTTTTGACAAACAGATTCTGGCATTCTTTTGTGGACACTTGCATCTCAATCGCGTTTTCAGAGAACAAGGTATGTTGTGTATCGTCTCCGCGGGTATTATCTGTTATCCAATGATGTGGAAGCAAGTTACAGTCTACCCCGATAGAGTTGAGGTAAATTCCGTGACAGTCGATCTGCCAGAAGCCCTTGCCGAATCGGAAGCGGTCCAACCCGATAACAATCCGTATCTATTGGGCAGAGATCGGGACCTAAATTTCAGCATCCCGCGGAACCCCTAATCTTGTTAGTGATAGGGCAACCTTGAAAAGGAAACAATCAGTTCGGAGTTTATTAGAAGACTCTGGCGTTATCAGATATCTCCTTAACTGATAACCGATAACCGATAACTGATAACTATTAAAATGATTGAAGTCCAAAATATCACAAAAAACTACGGGCCCTTCCAAGCACTCAAAGACATCTCCTTTCAGGTAGGCAAGGGACAAATTGTCGGATTCTTAGGTCCAAACGGTGCTGGGAAAACCACAACGATGCGCATCCTCACCTGCTTTATGCCGGCAAGTAGCGGACGCGTTACTATCGCTGGATATGATGTTTTCAAAGAATCGAGAGAGGTTCGCAAACGCATCGGGTACCTTCCAGAAAACGTGCCGCTCTATCCAGAAATGACGGTGACGAAATACCTGAAGTATATGGCAAAAATCCGTAGCGTGCCGCGCGGTAGCATCAAAGCGCAGTTGGACAACGCTATAGAGGCGTGTGGACTCACCGAACGTAGGCATCAAATTATAGGTCAATTATCTCGCGGTTTCCGGCAACGTGTCGGTTTGGCACAGGCTCTTATCCATGAGCCGGATGTTCTAATCCTCGACGAGCCCACCTCCGGATTGGACCCACGGCAAATTGTTGAAATCCGAGAATTAATCAAGGCACTCGGCAAAGAGCGAACAATCCTGTTCAGCACGCATATCTTACCTGAAGCGAGTATGACGTGTGAACGGTTGATTATCATCAGCAGGGGCGAAATTACGGGGGATGTTCAGTTAGAGGATGGTCGCGCCGTATCTAAACAGAACAATACGGAAAGCGTACCGGTAACAACTTTAACGTTATCGCTTGAAATCGCAGGCGCGCCGGCTGACGATATACTCACTATACTCACGGGTATTCCCGACGTAATTCGGGTTGAACAAACCGGTGTCAATACAGCGAACCCAGCGACGTTCCACCTTCACTACACACCCACAACCGATATTCGGGCAAAGGTAGCAGAAACTATCGTTGGACGCGGATGGCAACTGCTTGAAATGCACTCAACCGAAATATCTTTGGAAGAATTGTTCCTATCTTTAACTGTGTAGGGGATCGGTTATGAGGGTTATCTCAGTTATAGTCGTCAGGGTTACGAGGATTCAGGCGATAAATTCAGATGCTCGCGGATAGTTCGTCGCACTTCGTTGCAGATGTGCATCGCATGTGCTGTTTCGTCTGCAGTTGCGAATTTTCCAGGATAGCGCGGATCAACCGCGTGTTCCGACAACTTTGAAAAATCTTCCCTCCACGCATCCCAAGCAGGTAGCGTCCGGACTATCAGGTTCAATAACTCTTGTAAATCGTGGGGCCTCGGAAACGGGATGTTCGCCTCTTGAAGCCACGCCTTTAGATACTTTTCAACACACTGCTGAGTCAGGAAGCAGATAACATCATTTACTGGATTCTGCCCTTGCGCGGATTGCTGTGCCACAGTATAATCGCCTTCAGCTTTCTGCACCCACTCCTCTGTCAATGGATTCATCGCGTCTTCTTCCTTCTTTACCGGTTTCAAGAAAAAATTAGGCGTTTCATAAAGCACCTCGCCCTTTTCAGTAATCTCTCGGAGAAACCAATCGTTATACACAAGACGATACGCCAAGTCTTCAGGCGAATGCACAAGCACATGCAGGTGGAAAGGACGCTCGAGACGCTTCCGAATCTCTACCTCTTGCCGGCGGGTTTCCGATTTCGCCACCGGCATGACGACCAGCAAATCAACATCGGAGGACTCCGTCGGCCTGCCGTACGCATAAGAACCGAAAAGAACAACTTGTAACGGAGAGAACTCGCGCACGATGTCATCACATGTCGCTTGAATGTCTTGACGGCTAACCATGATCGTCCCTTTTCTGTTGGCGTATATTCATAGCAGGAACACACAGTGATACAGGTAAATATATAGCGTTAATTATGCCATATCTACATCGCACACGCAAGAAAATTTTAAAAAGAATTGATTTCTAAACGCATCTATCGTATAATCAAGACTACTACACAACTATCTAAACACGGAGTCGAAATTACCATAAAAGAGCACCTATGAAACTCGTTACCTTTCAAACCCAATTAGCAGATGCCACACCAAGACTCGGCGCGTGGACTGCTGGTGACCAAATTGTTGACCTCACGGCAGTCGCCTCAGACATGTACGAATTTTTTGAAAAGAATTGCATCGCTGACGCGCAAAAACATATTGACCAGACAACTGACAGCACCTTCCCTGTTGCTGATGTGCAACTGCTCGCGCCGTTTCCACGTCCAGCAAGCCTTCGGGATTTCGGCGTATTTAAAACCCACATGGATGCTGCCTCACGTATCACTGGTAAAGAGATCTCCCCGGAGTGGTTCAAACTGCCCAACTATTACCGCGGCAGTACCAGTCCGTCCTCTATTGCCGGGCACGAAGCCGTTGTTACGTGGCCCAACTATACAGAAAAACTCGATTTTGAACTGGAGTGGGGGATCTACATCGCGAAAACCGGAAAAAATATCTCCATAGAGGAAGCACCCGAGTACATCGCCGGTTATACCATTTACAACGACATCAGCGCACGCGACATCCAGTTCCGGCACATGACGTTGTCGCTCGGGCCCGCCAAGGGCAAGGATTTCGATAACAGCAATATCATGGGGCCCTGCCTCGTCACGCCAGATGAAATCCGTGATCCCTACAACCTCCGAATGATTGCCAGAATCAACGGCGAAGTCTGGGCAGACGGCAATACATCCGATATGTATTACTCCTTCGCTGAGATGATTTCGTTCGTCTCACAATCAGAGACGCTGCATCCTGGTGAATTTTTAGGGTCCGGCACCGTTGGAAATGGGTGCGGATGGGAACTCGACCGCTGGATTCAACCGGGCGACATCGTTGAACTTGAAATCGAGAATATCGGTGTGCTCAGAAACCAAATCGGTGAACCAGAAGTGAACCCAGCAGAATGGACAGAGAAAGGTCTTTAAACTATGGGGTTTCTGCTCGGTTTTCTCCGTTGTCGAAAACCGGTTTTCGTTTAGACTGTGGTTATCAAGGACAGATGGCGTTTCCCAACGAATGATCTGACTGGACAATGTCCTACCCTAATCGTCTGAACCAAGATTTTCAGGATTACAGACACTTCTTGATTGACAACTGTCATCTACGGAATCGGTAAAACCTTATTATTAAAATTATGCGACTTAAAGACAAAGTAGCCATTACAACAGGTGCCGCATCCGGCATTGGCAAAGCCACAGCCATCCTGTTTGCCGAACAGGGCGCAAAAGTAGTCGTTGCGGACATCGATGAAAGCGGTGCAAACCAGACCCTTGCCACCATCCGAGACGCAGGCAACGAAGCGACTTACGTCCAAACCGACGTGACAATCTCAGACAACACCGAGCGGATGGTCCAGGAAACCGTCAGCAGATACGGAAAACTCGATATTCTGTTGAGCAGTGCCGGCATCGCAATGCGCCTTCCTGTCGGCGACTTACCAGAAGCAGACTGGCATCGCTGCTTAGATGTCAACCTCACCGGTGTTTACCTCTGTGCCAAAGCAGCGATCCCCGCCATGCAGGAAAACGGCGGCGGCTCTATCATCAACCTGTCCTCTATCTACGGGATCGTTGGAGCGGACGTGCGGGCAGCGTATGTCGCTTCCAAAGGCGGTGTGACGAATCTCACTCGCGGGATGGCACTCGATTATGCCAAAGACAATATCCGAGTCAACTGCATCTGTCCCGGTTTCGTCGAGACACCGTTGGTTGCCGGTGTCATCAAAACACCAGAGGAATATCAGGTACTTGCGGACAAGCACCCGATGCGCCGACTCGCGCAGCCCGAAGAAATCGCCTACGGCGCATTATACCTCGCCTCTGATGAATCCGCCTTCGTCACAGGCATCGCCCTACCGATCGATGGCGGTTATACTGCTGGATAATTCATAAGCAGGTCTTAACAACCTCTTACACACGGATATCGTCCAACAAACTGTTATTCCACAGCCAACCCAACTTTTAGGTTAAAATTCCGATTCTCCCGAAATAATGCACCTTTGGAAACAAAAAATTGTGTCATTATAGTGAAGCCGATAAATAAATGGACATCTTTGTAGCATAAACTTCCCAGTTT
>VXZK01000387.1 GCA_009845545.1 Candidatus Poribacteria bacterium | reverse complement strand
TATTGTTTTTACCACCTTACTCACCGGAGTTGAATCCCATTGAGAAAGATTTCGCCAACATTAAGCGGATACGTCAATACAACGCTGAAAAATCTATTGATGAAATTATAAAAGTGTATAATTAATTAAAAGTTTTACTATAAGTGGGCGGATGGCACCGGGACTCTCGCTACCTATGGACACTGTGAGACGAAGGGGCTCGGAACGTTTTTCGGTTTTCGCTGCAGTCTGATAACGACCGGTCTCGGTGTTCCGGTTGACTTCTGCCTGACCGCTGCGAATAGAGATGACCGGGTTGTGCTACCGCATCTCGCAGAACGCGGTGAGTCTCCGATTCTTCTTGGCGATAAAGGCTATATCTCCGAGGCACTTCAGGTTGAACTGATGGAGACCGAAGGCACAGTGTTATTACCGACGCTGAAACGGAATCAGAAGCACCCATATCCCGATGATTTTCGTAAACTTCAAGTGCGGATCCGTCGCCGCATTGAGACGACGATAGGTCAGTTGACAGAGCAGTTTCATATTTCGCGTGTGCGTGCGTTGAAGCATTGGGGGGTGCGGACGCGTATGAGCCATAAGATGGGCAGTTGTGTTCTCGGTGCTTTCGTCAATCAATGCCTCGGACGCCCCTTAATGAAACTCAAAGACCTCGTTCTCGCATAAGGAAACATCTATGCTTACAACATTAATTAGCACAAGTCGTTACTTTTGATCGTCACTCAGAAAGGTTTCCGGATCATATCCTGCTGTCGCAAAATCAACAAATTCAGCCCCAGGATATTTCGTCGCATAAATGCCGGTAATCACCTCCTCGGGCGTAAAAAATTTATCAGCACTAAGCCAATGGGTCAGGAGTTTCTGTGTAATGGGACCATCCGGTGTTTCCACAGTTATCTCGTCCCATTCAGCATATATCATATCGTAATAGAGGGGATAGACCTTGTTATTGTTGTGGTTATAGACACCATTCACAAAATCGTGATCTCCTTGATTCCAAAGTTTTATTAAGACGCGGTCTATCATCTCATGGTTGTACATATCGCCCTTTTGATAATTAGGGTATTGCACCCACACCGGGGTCAGGTTTTCAGGAAAACCTTCTGGGATTTCAGGAAAATCACTGGCTACACCCTCTTCGATATCATGCTGAAACATATCTAGCTCCGCAGTGATTTCCACGTCAACGCCCTCAACTCCCTTGGAAACATCATCAATAGGAAAAACATGCGAGATATCGTCTTCAAGAGGTGGGGTATCCTCATGTCCCAGTTGTTTCGATTCTCCGGTATCTATTGGGGCCCCGATATCTTGGGCGGTGCGTGTCTCATTCTTGTTTTGGAGCTGCTGTATCCTTTGCTCTGTCCGTGCTAGCTCCGCTTGGGTTGTACGGCGGATATGCCGACTATAGAGTTGCGTACTTATAACGACCACAACAAAGAAAACGAGCCCAGCGATAAGACCGCGGCTTGAAAGAATATCGCGGAACATGTTTGACCTCCGAGCACTTATTGAGAGGGTTTTAGGCAAATAATGGTATTACGGCAGTGAGTCGAAACCTTCTTTACTATGCACTACCACAACCAACAATAACAGTATGCCCAATTTTCCAAAAAATGTCAAGAAAAAATTTCACATCTTTTTTAATTTCTTCTGATGGACATCGTATCCTTATCTCCGAAAAATTATCAACCCACCGTAAGCAAACTGTCAATTGTCCAAGATATTCAAAAACAGACTGCGTCAAACCCCAACCGTTTGACCTCCGTTTGGAGGGAGATTCCAGTCTTTTCAAGGACCTGTTGTTGGATATGTGCGACTAACTTCAGCACATCTTCTGCTGTTGCATTATCAATGTTGAGGATAAAGTTCCCGTGGATCGTGGACACCTCTGCACCGCCGATGCGGTAGCCTTTCAGTCCGCTAATGTCGATCAACCGTCCAGCGGAATCGCCGGGTGGATTTTTGAACATACACCCTGCATTTTCTTCGACGAAGGGTTGCGTTTCGACTTTCTGCTTGAAGAGCGTTTGCATCCGCGCTGTGATGGTGTCAACATCCCCGGGCTCAAGTGCCAGCGTTGCACCTGTAACACAGAAATAGGTATCCAAACTGCTGTGTCGATATTCAAAGTGTGCTTCATCGTGGGTTAAGTTAATAATATCTCCAACGTCGTTCATGACCGTAACGTTTGTGACGACATCTCCGAAACTGCTTCCCCATGCACCGGCGTTCATAATTAACGCACCACCAACGGATCCGGGGATACCGAGCGCGAATTCCACACCGCTCAAGCCGCGTTGCGACATTGTTTTTGACAGTGCTGGCAGTGCAAGTCCCGCACCCACCGAAACGATATTTCCATCCACCTCCAATTTCGCCAACTCACCGACTAACCTAATACTGATACCTTTGAAACCACTATCGCTCACCAGCAGATTAGACCCGCGTCCGATAACAGCAACCGGAACATCCCACTGCTTATGAAAGCGCGCCAATGCTGCCAGTTCGGAGACGGTGCTGACTTCGATGTAAGCCGTCGCTTCGCCGCCAATACCGAAGTGGGTATGTTTTGCGAGCGGCTCTCCAAACTGGAGCCGTGAGCCGGGTTGCGTTACAATTTCCGGCAGTGCATCTTTCCAATCCATTCTACTTTTCCTTTTTCTTCTATTTTCATGTCCGTCCGCCTTTTCGTCCTTTTCGATTCATGAAAAAATGCATGGATAAGCCCCACCCAAAGCCTGTTACCATCCAAATTGGCAAACTTTCGAGCATCGTTTTCAAATCCCATTCTCCGCCATAATACAAAACCGCCCACACCTCGAAAAGTACCCACGAGAGTCCACCGACACAGAAGATGCCCAGCAAAAGCCAATGTATAGCCTTTACTTGAATCAGGGGGCGTTCAAGGACCTTCGCCAACCTCTTTTTTTCGTACGCAAGCCATCTTCGGCGGAGGAACCGGGCTGGGAAATACCACACCGGGACAGTCATCGCCAATACAGCGAGACTCCAAACGTTCCATAGACACGGAATGACTTGATGGCACCTCGGACAAACAAAGCCAAACCAATGCCCAAGGGCGTTCCATTTTGCCCACAAACGCTGATCATTCAGCGTTTCACAGTGCGGACACGGCACGTAAGTGCGTTCCATCCAAGGTTTATCGCTCTCTTTATCTGTCAACATCACTTTCGGGATCCGTTGTCCCAAAATCAGTTCGTTGAGTATTGCTGCTGGAAACAATACCCAGAACAAGATAAGCGGGTGACGGAGTGTCCATATTGTGAATCGGTTTCTGTCGTATTGCATCGAGGGCATCTCCTCGTCAAACGGCTGCTTGTCTCAAATGTTACGTTTCTCAGTTTTTGCGATTTGTTTCAATTCCCTTCAAGTGGGAAGGCATGGGTGAACACACTGGCACAAGATGGTGGTGAGAAGATTGGGATGGCAGGTTCAATTTCCTTCAAACGGGAAACACTTCTGAATCGCGTCGGTTTCTTACAATTAATTATAAAACGATTTGCGTAAAAATGTCAAGTTTTTTTCCTTGCTCTAAATCGGCAAACTTGCTAATATACTGCCATGCCGCAACTCAACCTAAAATCCAGCCACAAAGCAATCCGCGACTACTACGCCACACTGCAGCAATACGACCGACACGCTGTCACACACGAAGGCGCGGTCAGCAATCCGTTCGCTTTCTTATTGGATAGCTGCGCAAAACAGGTTAACGCTACGCTCATCTCACAATATGCGATGCGCACCACAAACGGAAATCGTATTGTTATTGACGGCGCGATCCTTGACGAATTCGGTCTTCCGTTTGCTTATTGGGAAGCGAAAGATATAGATGACAATCTCCCGAAAGCCGTCGCGGAAAAACAGGCGGCGGGCTACCCACTCGATAACACCTGCTTCCAAACACCACAGCGCATCATCCTATACCAAAATGGACAGATCGCTTTAGATGTGGACATCACTGAACCTGCGGAATTAATTGCAGCACTCCAGTATCTATTCGCTTATGTCCCACCCGCATTGGATAACTGGCAGACCGCCGTTGCGGATTTCAGAGAGCATGTACCGGACCTCGCAAACAGGTTGAAAGAACTTATTGACCAACGCCACGAAACGGATCCCGCGTTCAAAGAGGCGTTCGCCGACTTCTACGAAACCTGCCGTACCGCAATTAACCCGGAACTCTCACAAGATGCCGTTGAAGAGATGCTTATCCAACACATCCTCACTGAACGTATCTTCCGTACGGTTTTTGAGCGATCAGATTTCACGCGCAGAAATATCATCGCACGCGAGATTGAAAACGTCAGCGACGCGCTCATGCGGCACGCTGTGAGTCGTGACGCGTTTCTCGCACCGCTGGATCGGTTCTATATCGCCATCGAACAGGCAGCGACACTCTGCAGAGACTTCACCCAAAAACAGCATTTCCTCAACACATTTTATGAGAAATTCTTTCAAGGGTTTTCCGAAGATGTTGCAGATACACACGGCATCGTCTATACGCCACAACCGATTGTCGATTTCATGGTGAAAAGCGTTGAGCATGTTCTTAAAACCGAGTTCAACCGGTCGTTATCGGATACCGGCGTGCATATCATCGACCCGTTTGTGGGTACGGGTAACTTCATCGTCCGACTCATGCAGGATATTCGAGGCACAGCGTTAGAGAAAAAATACCGCAACGAACTCCACTGCAACGAGGTCATGCTTCTACCCTACTACATCGCGAGTCTCAACATTGAACAGGAGTACTTCCAACGGACGGGGACGTATCTACCCTTTGAAGGCATCGCGCTTGCCGACACGTTTGAGCTGCTTGAACAGGAGCAAGGCGAACTTTTCACGCGTGAGAACACAGAACGTGTGAAGCGACAGAAGGCAGCAGATATGTTTGTCGTTATTGGCAACCCACCCTACAACATGGGACAGATTAACGAGAACGACAACAATAAAAATCGCAAATATAAGGCGATGGACGGACGGATTGCCGAGACGTATACCAAGGATTCCAAAGCGACACTTAGAAATAAACTTTACGATCCGTATGTCAAGGCAATTCGATGGGCATCGGACCGGATAGGAGAGGCAGGGGTTGTTGCCTTCGTAACAAACAATGGGTTTCTTGAGCGCATGGCGTTTGATGGCATGCGGAAACACCTTACGGACGATTTCGATGTAATTTATACTTTGGATCTGGGTGGAAACGTTCGCGAGAATCCGAAATTATCAGGAACGACTCACAATGTCTTTGGCATTCAGGTCGGTGTGAGTATTAATCTTTTTATCAAGAGAAGTTCGCTAAAAACAGATCCGAAACCCGCCGAAATCTTTTATGCCCGCGTTGATGAATTTTGGCGGAAGGAAGAAAAGTATCACTATCTCAATTCAAAGCAGCATTACCAAAACATTGATTGGCAACAACTAACGCCTGATAGTCGATATACATGGCTAACAGAAGGGCTTCACGCCGAATTTGATACCTTTATCCCCATGGGAAGTAAGGAAACGAAAAACACAAAAGATGGGGAGACTATTTTCAGCCTCTACTCTCTCGGAGTCGCTACAAACAGAGATGTTTTGGCTTACGCTTTCGATCTTGAGTTGTTACAGAAACGGGTTGACACATTTATTGAAATATACAACACCACTGTTGATAGGAAGAGAAGGTACAACCCTACAACGTCAGTTGAAAGTTTCATTGATACGACTGATTCGCGTATCAAATGGACGCGTCAAGTTAAGGCATCGCTGAAAAAACTGGAGCAAAGCGTCTATGAAGCTGCCAACTTTCGCACATCGTTATATCGTCCATTTTGTCAGAAGTATCTCTACTTCGATCACTTCTGGAATGAGGAGCGTTGTCAGCAACACCGAATTTTCCCTACACCAGAAACTGAAACAGAAAACAGGGTGATATGTGTACCGAGTAAGGGTGGACGTGCCGACTTTTGGTGTTATTTAACAA
>VXZK01000199.1 GCA_009845545.1 Candidatus Poribacteria bacterium | reverse complement strand
AACTGGAAAGTTTATGCTACAAAGATGTCCACTTATTTATCGGCTTCACTATAAAAGCGTAGGAATATATATCGGCATTAGTCGTTTTAGGTTCGCAAAAAGTTATTAAAAAAAATGCGATCAACTTCTGGACATAAATGACTTTCATACTTATCTGATTATTGTATCAGAATTTGTCCGAAAAAAGCAACTCTTTTTCCTGTATAGCGTAGCGTATGTCAAGAATGTGTGCAAGCGGAATATTTAATCCACGTGGTTATTGCGCTCATTAAAGCAATAGCACATACTTTTTTAATCATCTGAGGTGTATAATGAAGTTTGATAGAATAGCATTGAAAATAACATTTTTTGTATTCATTTCTGGATTAATCTTGATGTCTAATGTAGCAATGAGCCAAACGCCAGTTGTGGACAGTTCGGAACATTCGTCTGGTTATTCAAGCTATGAAGAGGGGCAGGTGAGTACACTGCAAAACCGCGCCTACCGGACCTGGCGTAATTACCCAGCCGAAGTATTTACACGCCGATAAAAATTAATGCCCTTGCACTTATCATCGTGATGCTTTATGATATTGGATATGAGAATATCCAAAGGAGAGAAATTTAGATGCTAAGTGTTGAAGAAGCGCGCCAACGGATGCTGGATACCATTCCAATCTTACCCTCAGAAAAGCGGGAAATTCTTGAGTGTACGGGCTACGTCCTTGCAGAGGTGCTGCCTGCTACAGAAAATATCCCGCCATTTGACAATTCAGCGATGGATGGATATGCCGTTCGCGCCGCCGACGTAAAAGATGCTTCCGAGAAGAACCCTGCTGTGCTTTCAGTTGTAGAGACGATTGCAGCCGGCTATGCCCCAACAAAACAGGTTACACTAGGGCAAGCGTCGCGAATCATGACCGGTGCTATGATGCCTCAGGGTGCTGACGCTGTCATTATGCAAGAGGTGACGCAGCAAGAGGGCGATGAAGTCAAGATTTTTGAAAGTATTGACGCAGCTGGAAATGTCCGTTTTACTGGCGAGAGTGTTTCAGAAGGTCAGCAAGTGATGGGAAAAGGGAAGCACCTGCGTCCGCCAGAGGTCTCAATGCTTGCCTCTCTCAATTGTGCAGAAGTTACGGTACACCGGAAACCTACCGTTGCCATTGTTTCGACAGGTGATGAACTGACACCCCTCGGTGAACCGCTCGAACCGGGAAAGATTCGGGACAGCAACCGTTATGGGCTTTATGCGCAAGTCGAAGAGGCCGGCGGTATACCGATTGATATGGGTATTGCCCCTGATGACGCAGCAGAGACAGAGCGAATCTTTCGGGCTGCGCTCGCGAAGGCTGACGCACTTATCACAAGTGGTGGGGTCTCTGTAGGGGAGCACGACGTGGTGAAAACTGTATTGGCGAAGTTAGGTGAAATTAACTTCTGGCGTGTCGCTATGAAACCCGGAAAACCGCAGGCTTACGGCATCGCAGACGGGAAACCTATTTTCGGGTTGCCGGGGAATCCAGTATCTTCACTCGTTGTGTTTGAACTCTTTGTCCGCCCGGCACTCTTAAAAATGGCGGGACATACACATCTATTCCGTCCAACCTTCAAAGCGACTTTAGCAGAAACCATCACGAATAGAGATGGTCGTGTGAATTATATGCGTGCGATCCTCAAAGTCTCTGATGGAGAAATCACTGCCCAAACAACGGGACCCCAAGGGTCAGGTATTCTGCATTCCCTGGTGTTGGCAAACGGTTTAATTACGATTCCAACGGCTACAACTTTAGCAGCAGGTGAGACCGTGGAGGCACACTTTCTGTTTTAAACACGGCACTCAGGAGCTTTCCATGATTGTAGATACACATGTACATGTCTGGGAAATTGATCCGCCGAAATACCCTGTCGGTCCAACTGCACCGAGTTGGAATTCCTATCCTGATGAACCCGGTACCGCCGATGAACTCTTAGCAGAGATGGATGCGCACGGTGTCAACTGGACGGTGTTGGTGCAAACCAGTTGGTCGACTTGGGATAACGGTTACATCGCAGATTCAGTAGAACGGTTTCCAGACCGATTCATCGGACACGGATTAATTGATCCACAAGACCCGAATAATGCCGAGCAGGTCCGCTATTGGATAAAGGACCGGGGTTTGGCGGGTTTCCGTTTCCATCCGATGTATTATCCTGATGAAAAGATATTGCTAACCCAACAGAACGTACCGATGTGGGAGGAGATTGCGGCACTGGACGCAATCATCCAATTACATCTCCGCGCTGAGTTCGCAGATCAGGTCGCGGTCATTGCGCAACAGTACCCGCACCTAACGCTTATCCTTGATCACATGGGGTACCCACAAATAGATGAGGACGCAGCGGCTTTTCAGCCCATCGTGGACCTCGCGCAATACGGCAATGTCTATTTCAAGTTGTCGGACGTTGCCGGACGTTCCCATCAAGCGTTCCCATATACAGATGTGCACCCGTTTATTCAACAATTGCTTTCAGCTTTCGGAGCGGAACGGACGGTGTGGGGGACAGGTTACCCCGGACACCATAGACAAAAGCACAACTGGCCCTCTTTAGAGCAGGAACTTCGGCTCATTCGGGAAGGGCTTCCCTTCCTAACAGATAACGACAAGGCACAGATTCTCGGTGGGACAGCCGAGAGGATATGGAATTTGGCACCGTAAAGTCGTTTTCCTTGGTGCTATTTCCTATTGGACTCACACAACCATGGTAACAATGACTATGCCTTGGGGAGAGATGGCTTATCATGATTTTGGAAGTCGGATACCTCCGTTACTTTTCTTACACGGCACAGGGTGTGATACGTCAGATTGGATGCCGGTGACTGAAAGGTTACCGTGTAACCAGCGTTTTATCACGCTCGATTTTCGCGGGCATGGGCAGAGCAGCGTGCCTACACAACCCTTTACATTAGGTAGCCTTGCTGAAGATGTCGGCCACCTTGCAAATCATTTGGGGTTTCACGAATTAGTGATTGTTGGGCATAGTCTGGGTGGTATGGTTGCAATGGAAGTTGCGCGGCGTTCATCTTCTGTTGTCGGGCTTGTTTTGCTGGAGGGCTGGAGCAGTCTTTCATCAGCGGGAAGTGCGTTTGACGCTGGACGGTTTTATGGTTCGCTATCACAGACAACGATTACGCAAATTCAACGGAAGGCTGAAGCAACGCGAAGCCGCTTCCAAGCCGAAATCTGGCACGGTTTCTGGGAATCTGTCAAAAATTTCGACGCGTACGCCTACCTACAGCACGCACGCATCCCTATCTTGGAAGTTTTTGGCGGTATGGGACGGAATGATTTAACGGAGGAGAAGTTACGCATTCCGTCCAATCCACATATTCGATGGGCATGGGTCCCTAACGCTGGGCATTACTTACCACATGAATGTCCTGTTGAGGTTGCCAAAGTTATAAACAACCTGAGAATGTGTTGGGTTTCACTACGTTCAACCCAACCTACAGGAACTGGCTCCGTATCGTAACCGCTAGCCTTCAGGAATCTCGACCGGCAGATCCAGCCGGTCTCCCCACTCTTTCCACGAACCTATGTAGTTACTGACTTTCGGGTATCCCAAAAGCCGCAGTGCCAAATAGGTTTGCGAAGAGCGGTATCCGCCCTGTCAGTAGCACATGACTTGCTTTTCGGGGGTAATCCCGACTGCTGCATACATCTCTCGGAGTTCGTCAGCAGTTTTGAAAGCCCCGGCTTCATCAAGATTATTGAGCCATTCGATATGAATAGAGCCAGGAATCGCCCCTGCACGTTCTGCGCGAGCCACTCTGCCGTAATGTTCGTCATCAGTACGCGTATCAAGCGGGACAAAATCTGATCGGTTTAACAGCACGCGGATCACATCCGCATCCATGTGCGTGTCGTGCTGGGCATTTATTGGAAACGGTTCGACCTCCGGTGGTTCGGTGCCTTGAGTGTTAATGGGGCCTTCTGCTGCTAACCATGCTCTAAAACCGCCGTCCAATAAACGGGTATCCGGATGTCCCAAGTATTCACAGAACCAAAGTCCACGCGATGCCCTGGTGCCAGAGATGTCTTCGTACCATACAATCGGCTTTGTCGGATCAAGCCCGCGTTGTTGAAACAGGTACGCTATCATCCACATGAAGGCATCGAATGTCTCTTTGCGGGTATCAATGAGGCTCAAACCGAATAGATCTAAATGAAGCGCCCCGGGGATATGTCCGCGGATATATTCGTAGGTCGGTCGCGTATCCACGATACAGAATGTTTCATCGCCGAGTGTACCTTTCAATGCCTCAGCGGAGATAATTAGTTGTGGATTTTCATAGCCTTTATAGGCTTCCATCGTCAACTCCTTCTAAATTTTTAAATTTTGTTATAGGGTCTTTATCCCTATATGACTCTCGGCTTCTTTTTAACAAGTTTTATTGTTTTCCACTTTCCGGTACGATACCAGAACCACATAGCGATCCCTTGGACGACATTTGAGAGTGCGATCCCTAACCAAACGCCGTTCAGTCCGATGAAGTGCGAAAGTAGAATCACGAGTCCCAAACCGATGCCGACCTGTGCGGCAAGCGTAATCACCATCGGTGAGAAGGTATCGCCAGCACCATTGAGTGCTCTTCCTAAGATGAGAGAAAATGCGATAAATCCGAACGTCGGTGCCAGAAACCGTAGATAAACGATACCGGTTTCAATTACAGCTGTCTCAGTTGTAAAAATCCGGATGAATATCTGCGGAAAAGCGAGAAAAACGGCACCGATCGCTGCCATAATTACAGTGCCTAACAGGTTGGCAACCTGTGTCGCTTTTTCAGCACGGTCTATCTGGTTCGCGCCTAAATTTTGTCCGACTAACGGGACAACTGCGTTTGCAATGCCGAAGCCGGGGTTCATTACCAGAATCCGGAGCCGCATACAAATCGTGTATGCCGCGACCACAGTTTTGCCATAAGGCCCGATGACCCACAGGAACCCGAGTCGCGAAAGGTGTCTCCAAAACCCTTGCATAGAACTATAAACGCCGAGCCTTAAAATGTCAAGCATTTCTCTGACATCTGCCCGATATTGAACGCGCCGTAACGAAACAGGGGCACGTCCGCTCCAACAGAGATAGAGTAGAATAATGACACCTGCACCGCGTCCGATGAGCGTTGCGTACGCAGAACCGGCGACCCCTAATTTCGGGAATCCCCATAAGCCGAAGATTAACAACGGGTCGAGTGTGATGTTAATCAGTGTTGAGAAGATGAGAACTACCATCGGGGTGATGGTATCACCACCAGCACGGAAGATAGAGCCGAGGTTCATTGACACGAACATTGTACTAATACCGACGAGAATGATATGCATGTAAGTGGTGCCGAGCCTGAGTACCTCTGGATCTGTCATTCTCACAGCAAGCAATCCCTGTTCTGCTAACGGATGGCCGACAAGCGTGACACCGATAGAGAAAAAAACGGCTAACAGGATTGACTGCATAGCGATGTGTTCCGCTTGCGCGAGGTTCCGCGCGCCTAAATACTGCGCCACCATAATCCCTGCTCCTGTCGAAATGCCGAGCGAGAAGACTCCGATTAACCGGATTAAGTTCCCACTGACGCCAACAGCCGCTATCGCACCGGCGCCAAGCCTGCCAACAAAGATCATATCAACGATGTTAAATGCCTCTTGGAGAATATAGCTGAGTATTATGGGTCCGGCAAGCCGTAGGAGGTGTCTCAGAAGGCTCCCTTGTGTCAGGGCGCCCCGTGCTTTTTTCATATTTTCGTGTCGTTATTCTTATGGCGTGTCGTTTAGTTTCCTTCTCGTATAAATGTCCAGGACGATTTAGTTTAGGGTTTGATAGTGTTAGCGTATCGGTGTAAGTCTTGTGCATATTAGCAGTATCTTATCTTCGGTGTCAAGATAAAAATCTGAGGTCTTGGAGCCATTCAGTAAAACCAAAGGAAGGTAATATTTATATAGGGCATTCAATTGTCCGTTTTTGGTGTTGTCCTTTTCGTAGGTGTTAATAC
>VXZK01000079.1 GCA_009845545.1 Candidatus Poribacteria bacterium | reverse complement strand
GTAGGATAAATACAGCGGTAGGGTATTCAAATGCTTCGGAAACCCCGCTAGATAAGATTACGACTTTTTTGGTTGGAAACTCAAAATATAGGAAATAATAAGTATAATGAAAGAAAAACTTATAAAAATTGGGTTTGTAGAGCCCAAAAGCAATCTTTTTGTTATTGAAATTGGTGGTTACCAAATTTCCATCACATACAATTTAGGAAAGCCAGAAAACTCCAAAATTGACTATGGATCAAAGATTAAGGTTTGGCATAAGACTACTTCAAACTTGGCTAAAGATGAAAACTTAGTTGTTCTTGAATGTGTAGTCAGACTTTTGCAAAAGGGGTATAGACCTGAATCCATTGAATTAGAGAAGACCTGGAAATCTGGTCATGGAACAAGCGGACGGCTTGATATTCTTATTACGGATGAAAAATCAGATGTTTTCGCAATGATTGAGTGTAAAACATGGGGTGAGGAGTACGAAAAGGAGCGGAACAATCTCCTTGAAAACGGCGGTCAACTCTTCACTTATCTGGTCCAAGAACGGTCTACTAAGTTTCTTATCCTCTATACGTCTTTAATCTCAGAGAATGTTGAGTGTCAATCTGAGTGTATTGACTTAACGACCGTAGAAGGTAGCAACAATGAGGAGTTACATAAATCGTGGAACAAAACATTTGTGACTGGCGGTATATTTGAGGTTGAAGCATCACCTTATAACATTCAGCGTGTCGAACTGAAAAAATCAGATCTTAAAGAACTGGATGAAAACAGCGGGAAAGGGCTGTTCAATAGTTTTGCTGAGATTCTCAGGCGACATGCTATCTCGGACAAGTCCAATGCCTTTAATAAAATTTTCAACCTATTTGTCTGTAAAATCTATGATGAGGATACTCACCACCTTAACGACATACTGGATTTCCAATGGAAGCCAAACGATAATTACGAATCCCTAATCAAGCGGCTTTCATACCTTTACCAGCATGGAGTTAGCGACTATCTCGGAATGTCTATAGAAGATGAATACTTTTCTCCTTATTCTGAATTCGCGTTTATGGATATCTATAACAAACAATCTTATATCACTAACTTTACCATCATCCGAGAGATTGTTGAATTGCTACAGAGGTATCAAATTAAGTACACTCAAAAGCACCAATTTCTTGGTGACTTCTTTGAGGATTTACTAAATTCTGGAATTAAGCAAGAAGCGGGTCAATTTTTTACCCCTACTCCACTTGCAAGATTTTTTATTCGTGCAATCCCAATAAAACAGTTAGTTGAAAAGGCAATAAACAACAAATCTCAGGAAATTATCCCATACGTAATTGACTTTGCATGTGGAGCGGGTCATTTTCTAACCGAGTCTATAGATGAAATTGAAGGTGTTCTAAAATTAGTAGATTACAAGCATCTGGTTGGACGAGCACAGAAGCATTTCCTAGCAATACGAGATAATTTCTATTGGGCTAAAGATTATGTTTACGGCATCGAAAAAGATTATCGCCTCGCTAAAACCACAAAAATAGCACTTTTCTTGAATGGCGATGGCGATGCTATAATTGCGAATGCCGATGGCCTTGGTTCTTTTCAGAAAGAACCAAATTTTCACGGACAATTGAAGAAAGAACAGCCCGGACAGATATTAGGACACTTTGATATACTTGTTTCTAATCCTCCATTTTCAATCTCAGGATTCAAAAAGGATTTGCAAAATGAGAAGGACTTCGCACTAGCGGAAAAGGTAACCACCAAAAGTTCGGAAATAGAATGTTTATTCTTAGAGCGAGCGTTTCAACTTTTAAAGGATGATGGTTATTTAGGTATCATACTTCCGTTGAGTATCTTGAACAATGAAAGCAGTGTTTATAGTAGTGCTCGTAGAATACTGTTTTTCTGCTTTGAGGTTATTGCGGTTGTAGAATTACGTGATAAGACCTTCAAACCTACTAACACTGCAACAACAGCACTTTTTGCTCGAAAGCGAAATATGGACGCAATTACCGGTTCTATTAAAGCACTCAGGAATCTAAGTGAAATGAAGGCAAAGGTGAAACTAGCAGATATTTCTTCAAAGACACAAATTCCGGCTGAGCACATCCAAGAATCTATTACGAATGACGCTTCTATACTTGAAACTATGACATCCGACTTCACTACAAATGGATTGTTAAAGATTAATAGTTTAACCTATAGGGTCCTTCTCCAGATAATCGAACAAAATAGGGGTGTCTATTTAGGATACGCAGGAGAAAAAAAAGACCAAGAAGATTTTCTAGGATATAGATTTTCAAAGTCCAGGGGGCAGGAGGGCATTGACATTCTCAAGACAGACTCAGGAGAAATAGCGACAAAATTATTCAGTTCAAGAGGTGAAGAAGATAAAAGTAAATTAGACTACTACATTCGGAACGCTTTTCTTGGTAAAGAACCAGAAATTGACGAATCTATTGCTCCAAATCTCACGAGGGTGACTTTTTTGGAGGCAATTGGCAAATCAGCAACTCTTGTTATGGATAATCCATCTAAATTCTTTTCTTCCCGTCATCTTTCTGTAGAATCAAATTCACCCTTTGGGGACTTTATTGATAACTATGAGCAAATAGAAATTTCTCTATCCAAGTTGAGAAAAAGTGATGATTTATTCTACACCACAGGACTAACCTACAGTAAGCAATCCGAGGAAGTTCCCTATCAAACTCAGAATCGCGTTCTTACCGCCAGTAACCTATCACTTGAAAAAGCAAGGGTTGACTTGAGTGAAAAACTCTTATATCTTAGAGACGAGTTTACAGTTCCAAATGAGTTACTACCTCGCTCAGGAGATATCATCATTTCCAATGCCAGTGGAAGTTTAAAACATTTAGGTAAGGTAATCTGGGTTGACGAAAACCTAGATAATCACGTTGTTGGTGGGTTTCTTGGAATTTTCAGATTTCGAGATAGGGACCTTGCAAAAGCAGTATTTTACAGACTCCTTTCAGAGAAATTTCGAGCATTTGTTGCTGGACTTAAAGGACAAAACATAAACAACCTTGATATTGACAAAATAGATGATTTTGGTCTCACAGTTCCTCGGGATCTTGATAAATTTGTCAAAGACGCTTTAGACCGGGAAAAAGAATTAGAAAAGATAAATGAGGCACTAGCCAAAATCAAGTAGTATTTACTTAAACATCACACCACGTAGTGTTTACATTATATAAATAGTTGATATGTTGATTAGGTTTTGGTATGCTGTTTGTATGAAAACTGACAACATATCCACAACAACAGAGCTGCCCGCAAACTTTTCATTTCAAAAGCTAAGAATTTTGGATATTCTAGAATTGCTTTAGGATGTTAGGTGTCTTGAGATACCATAGCAAATAGAGAAAATAATCATGACCTCTTATCGCAGAGCGTTGTCGTCCGCCCAAAACAAACTCAACGCAGCCATCGACCCAATTCGGAATCTTGTTCCTCATTCGGGCGAGATAGGAACACTGATAGAGCAGCAATTTAGATATCAATTGGTTGAAGTTTTACCAGAGAAAATCGGTGTGTCACATGGGTTCGTTATGGACTCAAATGGTGGAATTTCTAAACAGATGGACCTCATATTGTACGATAGATTAAATACTCCTCGTATATTTGCGAGCGACGGTGCTCAGATATTCCCAGTTGAGGCAACATACGCTTGTGGTGAAATTAAAACATATCTTGACTCTGATAAACTTAAGGATAGTTTTGAGAAATGCTCAAGTTATAAGAATCTATGCCGTAAAGCCTATTTCAAACAGAATAACGCAGGAACAACGCCCTATCATCTATTTGGGCATAAATATGACCATTGGCAGTCAATATATTTCTGCCTCGCTGTTGAAAGTATTAATGCGAGTTGCCTGTCAGATACTTATACCCGCATTGTATACGAAGATAATCTGCCAACTCATAAGAGAATAGATACAGTAATGTCCTTATCCGGAACTGGTCGCAAAAACTGTTTGCTTAATGTCTCTGGCGAAATTAAAGATGGAATACCTCCAGATAAGTCAATTGATCTTCTTCCTAAATCTGACAGTAAATTATGTACTTACAGAGCTAACGAACCGTGGGCGTTATTCACCATGTTATTACTAAAATACATGACTCAGGCACCGATGGAACCTATCAATATGTTAGCTTATGGCGGGAATTCCCCGTATTAGCAGTTGCGCCCGGTTGAGGCAACACCTCCTTCGCCAGTGATAGAAGAGAGTTGAAACATTTCGGCAGTCAAACATTAACTTCTACCAAACAAAGATCTATACAGTATGCCGTTGACAAATGTTACAGAGGAAAATTAACGATTGAGACGGGAATATTAAAAAGATGTTCCCGTCTCTTTTTTATTGCATACTAAGCCGTTTTATGCTATCCTACTCCGTAAGGAGATAGTGGTATGAACACCCATCGCACAGCGAAAGATTTATCGCCTGAAGAATTAGCAGAATACCGCCAGCGGCTCGATCAACACCTCCAAAACCGGAAGGTGGATGAGGCGTTGCTGCAACGCGCGTGGCAGACCGCACATCGGGTTGCCACTATGCTCTACGAAGATTTTGGTGCAACACAAGTCGCTGTCTTCGGGTCGCTTGCTGGACAGGAACGGTTCTCAAAAGGGTCAGATATTGATATTGCTGTCTGGGGACTTCCTGATGATACATATCTCGACGCGTTGTGGGAAACCAGGAATTTCAGTCCAGAGTTCAAAATCGATCTCATCAACTTCCATAGTACGAAAGGGCGATTTCGCGAGCGGATTCAAAGCCAAGCGATCCAAGTTCAACAGGGAGAAACAGACTGCAGTAGATTAATCTCTGAAGGTCAAAAAATCCGCGCAGAAAGGGAAAAAACTGACGGCAAAATGAACAATCAAGAACTCATCAACCGAATCGCTGATGAGCAGAAAAAAATAGCGAGAACTGTTGAAGAAATCAAGACGCGCCTCGAAAAAATGGAAGCGGCATCTGCTGAAGATCGGGAAGATCTTAAAGACCTGATTGCGATACGCCTCCCTGTTTTCTATATGGGATTAGAGAACATTTTCAAACGGATTGCCAAAGAAATTGACATGGACGAACCTCAAGGAAAAAATTGGCATACAGATTTATTAGAACAAATGTCAACGTCGCGCTCACTGCGTCCGTCTGTGATTTCCGAAAAAACAGCTACCGCTTTAACTCGTATTTTAAAGTTTCGCCACCGTTTTAGAAACATATACGTATTTGAATTGGAACTCGAAAAAATCGTTGAAAACGCACAAGAGGTCTGCGATATATTTGACGGTCTATCTACAGAACTCGACGTGTTCATAGTATGGCTAAAGAATCCGGATGCATAATTCATGAGATAGCAATATGTCTCAACCTATAGATACCCATCGCACAGCGAAAGACTTATCGCCAGAAGAATTAGCGGCGTACCGACAGCGACTCGATCAACACTTTCAAAATCGGAAGGTGGATGAGGCGTTGCTACAACGCGCATGGCAGACGGCACATCGGGTTGCGGCAATGCTTTATGAAGATTTCGGAGTAACCCAGGTGGCTGTCTTTGGTTCTCTTACTAAACGGAAGTCTTTCTCAAAATGGTCGGACGTCAACATCGTTGTTTGGGGAATCCCGAATGACAAGTACTTTCAGGCAGTATGGGAAGCGGAAGACATTAGCAGATTGTTTGAGATAGATTTGGTTGACTTTGAGAGTTGTCCCAAGCTGCTTCGTGAGAGAATTGAAAGTCAAGCCGTTAGCATTGGAAAAGGTGAAATCTATCCTGTGGACCGGAGCCAATTGATACAGGACATCTCCGATGAATGCCCGAAAATAGAAATATCCATTAAAGGAATTCAAAAAGCGTTATGGAAGATCAAGACAGCTCCGCTAAAATACAGAAGAGCCATAGAAATTACGATGGCCAAATATCTCTCGGATTGCTATATGGGTATGGAGAACATTTTTAGACAAATTGCCCTTGAGGTTGATCTATGGCTGCCCGATGGAAGTCGAGAACATAAGGCATTGTTAGTACAGATGGCAGCACCTTACGGTGAACGACCACCCGTGATTTCCGAAATAACTTTTGGACACTTGCAGGAGTTTTTAGAGTTTCGCTACCTTTTCCTTCGTCGTTCCATGGATGAGCTGGATTATCAAAAAACAAAACAAAAGGCAAAGCAAGTTAGCCCGATATTTGACATCATCTTCAAAGAACTTAATGCGTTCATTGCTTACTTAGAAAAACAAGAAAATGACTGAACAGACCCTCCTCCAACAGATTACAGACTTCTGCCGATTGCTTCGACAGATGCACATTAACGTGACAACAACCAACCAACTCAGTTGGTGCAAAAGCGTTGAGCTGATCGACATCAGCGAGCGTGAGGCGTTTTATCATACAGCACGGACGAACCTTATCACGAAGGAAGCAGATTTGAAAACGTTTGACCTCGCTTTCAACCTGTTTTGGCGATACCCGCGTCCAGACTTCCAAGCTGTTGATACCGGCAACGAGACCCCCGAACCATCCAGTCTTCAAGATCTCTCTGATGCTACTGACGAGCAGGACATGATAGAACAGTGGCTGGATGCCGAGACCGAAAACGATGAGGAAGAAGGAGAAGAAGACGATCCGCTCGCTTATAGTGTAGAGGAAGTTTTCACCCGAAAGGACTTTAGCGAGTTCACACGTGAAGATATGGAGAAAGCACGGGAGATCGTTTCAAAATTGGCGGCAGTGCTGGCAACAAAGCTGAGTCGTCGGAAAGTTGTCGGCAAAAAGGGCAAAATTATTGACTTTCGCAGGAGTTGGCGGAAAAGCCTCGTACACGGCGGCGAACCTCTCGAATTAATTCGGAAACAGCAAAAGATTAAAAAGACCAAGATTCTACTCCTCTGTGATGTGAGCGGCTCTATGGACTGTTATGCCAAGTTTCTTATCCAATTCATCTACGGCATGCAACAGGAATTGAGAGAAGTAGAGGTCGCAGTCTTCAGCACGCACCTGACAGACATTACGGGGCTCCTCCAACGGAAAGGGTTGGCAGAAGGCTTAAACGAAGTGGCAAACGTCGTGCCGGACTGGTCGGGTGGAACAAAGATAGGTGAAAGCCTGCTGGAATTCTATCGGCAGTTTGCGCCGTCTTTCTCAGCGTACCGTACGGTAGTAATTCTCATCAGCGACGGTTGGGACCGAGGCGATGTAGACATCTTGCGTCGCTCTATGGAGATGTTGCACCGGCATGCGTATCGGTTAATTTGGCTCAACCCGTTGCTCGGCAGCGACGGCTATCAGCCGATTTGTCGGGGTATCCGCACAGCGTTGCCGTATGTGGACTATTTCCTTCCAGCACATAATTTGGAGAGTTTGGCACAACTCACAAAAGTATTAATTCCGATCTGGTCGCGATGAAATAAACAACAAACATTAAAACAAGGATCTTAACTATGCAAGTCCAAGCGGCGGTGATGCTCCAACCGGGGCAGATAGATATCCGCGAATTTGAGAAACCGACACCCGCAGATGACGCGCTCTTGCTACAAGTGGACAGAGTTGGCATTTGTGGAAGCGATAAACACATGTATCTCGGACACACTGCCCTCAAATTTCCGGTCATCCCAGGACATGAAGTCGTCGGGACCGTTGCGGAGATCGGCAAAAATGCGAATCAGGTGATGAATGTGATGGGCGGTCCCATCAAAGCCGGTGACCGTGTGACAGTGGTTCCGGGTTCAAAAAACTGTGGGAGATGCTACTATTGCTTGCACGTGCCGGGTCGTCCGACTTTGTGTTCCGGCAGAACCATCTACGGCTTTAGCAACAGTGAAACGCCACCGTATCTGAACGGTGAATTCGCCGAATACACCTATATCCATGGGAACTCTTGGGTCTACAAGATGCCGGAAGGCGTTCCAGAGGAGATAGGTGTGTTGACAGAACCCGTAGCAGTTGCGACGCGCGCCGTTGAACGCGCATGTGCCCCTGGGTTACCACAAGTCGGAGATGGATACAGCATCGGGAGCAGTGTGGCAGTACTTGGCTGTGGTCCTATTGGTCTGCTCGTTATCGCTGTGTTACGCGATAGCGGTGCCGGTACGATCATCGCCACTGATCTTGTCGATAGTCGGTTGGATATGGCAAAGCAGATGGGCGCGGACGTAGTTATCAATGTCGGAGACACAACGCCTGAAGAACGCGTTGAACAGATTCAGGAACTCACAAACGGTGTTGGCGTGGATATCGCGATTGAGTGTGCCGGGCTACCGATGGTTTTCGCCGAAGCGTTAGACGTGGTCCGGCGCGGCGGGAAAGTTATTGAAGTCGGACACTACACAGATTCCGGAGATACACGAGTACGACCTCACCAAATTTGTAATAAAGATTTGGATGTCTGTGGCGTATGGGCATATCCGCAAATCCAGTTTCAGACAGCCTTGGATTTCCTCCAGATCACACGCGCGCCGTTGCATGAATTAATAACGCATCACCTGCCGTTGCATCAACTGGAAAAAGGCATTGATATGCTCGGACAAGAAGGCGTTTATAAGGTCGTAATTGAGCCACAGTCGTAGTGTAATAACCAATCCGCTTGTAAAAAGAGAACTCCGTTTGAAAAACGCGCGTAACTCCACAAATCTTCAGGTGTTTTAAAACTAACAATAGCACAAATGGAGGGACGTTAATGAAAAACCACAAGAGTGTTTTCATGATAATCTGTTGTTATATCCTGTTGAACTTCGTTATCGGGATTAGAGGAGGCACTGCCGCGGATACCGAAGTCGCCACTTCCAATAAAATACCTAAAATACCAGAGGGGCCCCCGCTCTTCAAAACCATAGAGGGCGCAAAAACCTATATTGTGCAGCACCAAAACCGAGATTGGGGCTGGCCCCTGGTCCCTGGCGGAGATAGCAATGTGGAAAGTACTGCGTTCGCGGTTTGGGCATTGATCGATGCAGGGTGGGGTACCGGTTCAGAAGTAATTCGGACAGGTGTTGCGTATCTACGAAATACACAGATGGATAATGGAAGTTGGAACAATAACACCGCACACACTGTTTTTGCTCTTATCGCTTTAACAACAGCGGAAACCGATCCGGAAGTTCGTTTTAAAGGCCTACAGTGGTTGAAAAAAGTCCAGAATCGGAGCGGTGGTTGGGGTAAAAAGGAGCGAAGCCCTGACAATGTTCTGTACACCGCCGCTGTTTTAGCAGGATTCAGGCGACTCGGCTTCAAACAGAGCTTTGAACCTGTCTCTAAAGGTGCGGATTGGTTGGCGGGAGCCATTAATCATGATGGCGGTTGGGCATTGCAACGCGGCATGCAATCCGACATTTTTTTGACATCTTGGGTGATACAAGGCTTAGAACCTGTTTACGATATTGACGCACAAATCGCATGGTTAAAGCAGCTACAGAACACTGATGGTGGGTTCGGAAGATATAGAAATAGTCCCAGCGATCCAGAAATCACTGCGATTGCGATTATGGCACTTGCGGCTGGAAACGACCCGCTCAATACGCGCCGTGTTGCGATCAACTATTTGGCAAAAACACGGCAAGAAGATGGCAGCTTCGTCAGCAAAACCCCGATTGAACTGACAGAACCGACCGCGAATTTGCAGTCTACCTGTTTCGTGCTCATCGCAATACACGCCAAAACGGTAGATGAACTTGCTGTAGAGCAATCGGCAAAATAACCAAGAAGTGAAGGCGACACACTTATCGTCGCTGGTCAGGGCCACCTGTCGTGGTCACGGGCACACTGGCACCCGGCATAATGTAGTGCTCACCTTTAGTAAGTTGGGCGACTTGCCGTTGGAAATCATCTCCAATGGAACCCGTTTTCATTGAGGTGACACCGCCGATGACGTAAACTCTGGCCCGCGCTCCACGGCACACTGAAACCGCTTTTCCAGCTGTATACCCTTTTTCGGCACGCTTGCTCGTTGCTTCGTCCGTGACAATGATGAGCACAAGGTCACGCTCCTGTTCGGTCCGAAGTTTCGGCACGCCTTCAATAATGGCATCCAATAGATGCTCATCACCAGATTTCGGGAGCCGAAACATCGCTTTCACCTGCTCGGGCTCCAACGGCGGCTTGGTTACGACGAGAGTGCTTTCACCACCACCGACTGCTGCCCAAAACCGAATAATCCCAAACCGATAATCTAACCCCGCTGACTTAAACACAGAGACCATCAGATCCAAGCCATTACACGCCGCCTCGGTTTTAGGTTCCATGCTCAGACTGTAATCAAAGACAAACACAACGTCTACTTTACCAGGTTCACCCTGCACTAAATTTTCAGCAATGCGTTTAAACACTCCGTCCACTCGAAGCAGCGCTTTATCGGCGACGGTTTCGCCGCTCTGGATGCGTTGTCCATCCATCCGCCGCTGATATGAATCAATCGGGTACCACTTGCCGCTCGTCCGGTCAGTAAGTTCCGCCTGAACTTTCTCACTTGTGCCGATAAAGTTGAGCTGCACGTTGTTTTGTCGGCATAGGTTGACGATCTGTTCACTAATTCTGCTTTTCGCATCTGCCTCTGTCCACGAAGTGCGCATCCGTGAATTACTAACCACAACAAATTGTGTCGTAACCCCATCGCGGAAATCCAACCCATTCAAACCTCTTACGACTGCATCAAGTCCATATCCAGACTCAGCGTTGTCGGCCTCGACCCGCGTCTCTCGCAAAACTTTCTCAATACTGATGTAGTCAAATGTCCATTGATGAAATATGTATCTCGGTTCTCCGCGCACGGATTGAAAACTTATGACCGCGAACCTATAGTCCATCGTTTTCGCCTCTATAACAGCAAGCATATCGATAAGCCTCTTTTCAAGGATAGCAACAGGTGCCAACATCCGCTTACTGACATCAACAACAAACACGACATCTACTGTCGGGGGTTCGGAGTGTTGCGTTGCGCGTTTCGCAATGTCTTTAAGGCTCGCCCCTATATCTGCCTTGAGGGTATCTTTCTTCTTCACACTCGGATCTACCAATATTCTCTGTTTTCGCCGAGGCGGACGCACCTGTGCCGATGCCTGCAGCGCCCCTACTAATACGCACATCGCGCACAAGTAACATATCCAGATTTTTTGGTGCAGCTTGCAAACCAAGGCTTGCTTAACAAAAGCCATATCATCTCCAATTCAAATCCAACCAAAAGTTATAGCACCCACAGTTAATATGTGTCCAAGTCAATCTCCTCCTCGCTAAATCGGAGGTGTGCTTGATTGATTAACTCAACAATAGCGTTCCATTGCTCACGCGTTCCATCAGAAATACCTTCCTTTTCAAGTGCGTCAGCAAATTTAAGGAGTGTATCGCTAAATTTGTCTTGCAGATAGACATATTCCTCTGTTTGATCTGCGTTCTTTGGCGGCTCAAAACTTGAGATGCTCTTTGCATATTTAGCGAGTCGCTTCGCCGCTTCAACGGCTTCCGCTTTGCCCATCTTGTCATCAAAGTAGTCAACGACCACGAAATAGTCATCTATCATCAACATCATGAGAGCTTTCAAGTCCTCAACCTCAGGCATTTCTTCCGCTTCAGTTATCTCCTCTGGTGTATTAGGCTCCGGTATTTCTTCCGGTTCTGGTGTTTGTTTCTGCTTGAGGAAGAGGGCATAACTCATTACCAACGTCTTTTTTGGAATTAGAGCGACTGCGTTTGAAGCGTCTTCATGTGCTTCAGCGGCTGCAACGTCCTCCCCAACCTTGAAAGCGTCGTCTATACCCATACCAGTGAACTGTTTGAGAAATTCCGCGCTTGCAATCGCCTCAGATTCCTTGTGCGCATAGACTTCCACTTTCACGACTTTTCCGCGCATGTTTAGGGCAACAGCCCCGTCAATAATACCGTTCGGACCCTCTACACCAACGAACAGGACCAACCCTATCGGCTTATCTACCTCATTGATTGGGATGTAAAAAATCGGTTTCAGATCGGCCGTTCGGAGTTTACCCGCGATGTCCTTTTCAATTGACGCAATTTGATCCGGTGTAAGCACGGTACGCTTTTGAACAAATTTCTTTGCTTTCGGGAAAATAGCCGTCAGTCTCTGCGCCGGAAATTCAGCATCTTGCGCATTACTGAACAGTGGTACACATACCATTAAAAACACGAATGTTAATAGAACACTTACTCGCCGATAGCAATAGATTCGGAAAAACATCTGAAATCTCCTTATCCGTTTTTTGGGCATCTCTATAAGTTTACCAGAAATCCTTATTTTTACAAGGACTTTTACAATCCCAAAAGTTCCAATCGGAAGGTGATGCTATGGCGGTTTAACGATAACACGTCAACGTCCGGTCTAGCTGGTACGCTCACCTTCGGTCTCAAAAAACTGAACTGATAGCCAAATGATCCATTCAACTGAGCGACCTCAAAGATGCTATCAATAAGTCTTACACTAATTCCAGTGGACGCTTCCGCACCAAAAGTATTCTGAATATTTGCTGGCGTAGCGAATTGTTCAGTAAAGGAATAGAAATTTGCGCCGAGCCCAATAAAGGGTACCCATTTCCCACGTCCACTCAGAGTCAGCATTGTGCCAACAGTCTCAACACGCAACATCCCGAAGGGCAAGACATCCGCGTTACTTCCGCGAGTATCCACAACGTAACTCCCGAACGGAACTGAGAACCGAAGTGCAGGTGTCAATTGAAACCCGATAGAGAATTCTTCGGTGAGTGCTGTTTCGAGTTCGTTGTTAGTGACGGCTAACCCGCGACCAGTGCTTACGATACCGCCTTTTGCGACATGTAAATACTTTTCAAATTCAAACGCAGCACCAACAACTGGTAACCCTATAAAACCGATAAATATACAGATGCTGAACGTAGTTAGAAGTTTCATGGTTCCTCCAATTTGACTTCGCAATGCGATCAGAAATCCTCCTACCGCTGGCGAATCCAGCGTTCAACAGGATAGAAGAGTGAGAATAACACAGGTGCTAAAATAAGGTTAGCCATCGTTGCCGAGACCATTCCCCCAAAAGTTGGAACCGCGATAGGTTTCATCAACTCCGCGCCAGTAGTAGTGCTGATTTCTGCTAACATGATTGGTAATAACGCCAAAATCGTAGTTGCCGTGGTCATGATAATAGGTCGGACGCGCAACAAGCCAGCATTGATCACGGCTTCGTCAATAGGTTCACCGCCCCGGACGCGTTGCAATAGGTATTCAATTAAAACAATTCCGTCTTCAACGGCTATGCCAAACAAGGCTATATATCCCACCCACACTGCTGTACTGTATTTAATGGCGTAACCACCACCGAGTGCCTCCGGCACATATGCCATCAACGCCTGCATCCACATACCTCCGATAAAGGCAAAGGGGATCGCAAGAAAGATTGAAAACATCGCAGAAGGCGACTTGAACTGGAGATATAGCAATATAAAAATAGCTGTGATACATACTGGCACAACAATCCTTAATCGATTGCGGGCTTCCAATTCAGCTTCGTACTGTCCGCTAAAAGCGTAGAAGTAACCTTGCGGTAGCGTCGGCTTAATCTTTTCGTCAAGAGTCTTTTGGGCTAACGTGACGAAGTCAACCAATCCAATGGTGTCAACATCTACATCACAAAAGACGCGGGAAAAAAGCAGCGTATTTTCGCTCGCGATCTTCGCTGGCCCCGGTCGTCTCTCGATTCTCACGAGTTGCTCAAGCGGAATATGCAGTCCCTTCGGTGTGGGCACGAGGACACGTTTAAGTGCTTCGATATTATCCCGTAATTCTCTCATGTAACGGATACGAATCGGAAACCGCTCCCGTCCTTCAACGGTATAAGTTAGATTCATGCCACCGATTGCTGTCATGATGATCTGTTGTACTGTTTTGATTTGGATACCGTAGCGCGCGGTTTCCTCTCTGTTAATGTGAAACTCAAGGTACGGCTTATTTCCAATGCGCTCCGCATAGGGACCCAGTGCGCCCTCAAGCTTAAGGAGTTCTTGCTCAATCCGGACTGCAATCTCTTCAATCTGCGCGAGGTCTTTACCAAATACTTTGATTCCGATTGGGGTTTGTATACCTGTTGCAAGCATATCAACGCGATTGCGTATCGGCTGCGTCATAATAGGTGAAACCCCCGGCATCCGGGTAGCCTCTGTCAGCTCGGTAATGAGTTCGTTACGGTTTTTGGTACGGAAGTAAGTCTTATGCTTGAGAGTAGGCTCAATTTCTTCGGCGATCTGATGCAGTTTCACTTCAGTCTCAGATTCTCCAATTTTGACGTGCGCCAATCCCATCTCCGCTGTGTGTCCTTCGGCGAGGAGTTCCTCCAAAAGGACGCGTAAGAACCAGATACGATAGAGCTTCTCCCGCTCGTCAACCAACAGATAAGGGTTGTGATATGTTGTCGCTAAGGTATCAAACCGTTTTACGGCAGCGGTAACAATACCCTCCAGAAAATCAGCACTTATATGACTCACATGTTCCTCGCTGATCAGGCCGTCGCGTGCTAAACGTTGGACGAGAATAGACACAAACGCCGCTGTTGCATCGCGTTTAACCGCCCGTCGGGGCCATTCTGCTGGATCAATTATATTGACAATGGTTTCAAACATACCAATTGGGGCAGGATCGGTTGCTGTCATCGCCCGCCCCAATTTCCCAACGACAAGTGAAATTTCCGGAAATCGATTCATAATCAAATTTTGCTTCGCCATGACATCTTTTGCTTGCGTAATCGAGGCACCGGGGAGTAGCACCGGCATAAATAGCAACGCCCCTTCGTTAAGTGGCGGCATGAATTCTTGTCCAATATTTTTATAGAAAGGCGTCAAGGGTATGCTTGCGGCAAAAATAAGTACCGCCAAGGCAACAACAGCGAGTTTCGTCCAAATATTCTTTACAGCCAGCCGAATAATCGGACGATAGAGGGTTCTAAGTACCCACGTAATCCCATCGGCTAACTTCCTTAAGGGCCAACTCAGGATCGCAAAGAACTGCGCTACCATTTTGGAAACCCTACCTGTCCGGATACGGGTTGGGTCCGCGAGTAGAAACGACGCTAAAACTGGCACTAAACTAATCGCTATCAGGGCCGCACCGAGCATAGCGAAAGTTTTTGTATAGGCAAGGGGTTTGAAGAGTTTACCTGCTTGGCCGGTAAGAGAAAAGACAGGTATAAAGGCAACAATAACGATGAGCATCGCGAAAAAAATAGGTGGACCTACCTCTTTAGCAGCGCGCGTTGCAACCTGAAGTTTGCTTTCACCAGGATGCGGTTCCTGTAAATGCCGTGTGATATTTTCTGTCATCACAATACCGGCATCCACCATCACACCAATCGCGATAGCGATGCCACCCATTGACATGATGTTCGATGGTAAACCAATAATCCGCATGCCCACAAACGAAAGCAGAACCCCCATCGGTAAGACAAGTGCTATTAGCAAACTACTTGAAACTTGCCCCAAGAAAAGCAGGATAACCGCTGCAGCGACGATGATTTCCTCTGTCAGCGTCTCCTTTAGCGTATCTGTTGCCCGGTGAATAAGATGGCTCCGGTCATAGAACGGGACAATTCGGACACCTGATGGAAGCCCAGGCGTGAGTTCCGCTATTTTCGCTTTGACATTCTCAATCACACGCAGTGGATTATCACCGTATCGCATTAGCACGACCCCCCCGGTTGCGGGGATGCCCGCTTTGTCTAAAGCCCCGCGCCGAAAGTCGGGTCCTTCGCTGACGGTTCCAAGGTTTTTGACATAGATAGGTACGCCGTTATGCTCCTTGACGACGATGTTTTCTATGTCGGCGATGCTTTTGATGAACCCCAAACCCCGAATCAGGAATTCCATCCCACCTTCCTCAATTACCTTGGCACCAACATCAAGGTTGCTCCCGCGAACGGCGTTGTAAACCGTTGATAACGGCACGTTATACGCCAATAAAGTGTTCGGATCGATGTCAATCTGATACTGTTTGACGTATCCGCCGACCGAGGCAACCTCGGAAACGCCATCAGCAGAGGCGAGATAGTAACGAACCGTCCAGTCTTGGAGCGTCCGAAGTTCATGAAGCTCTAGATTGGAGGTAATAAGCGTCTTTCCATCTTCCGGACAGGTGCCCGGCTCGGCATAGCGTTCTGTCGGATGATTAGGGCAGTAATATCCATTCTCAACGGTATACCAAAATACCTGTCCGACACCGGTTGCATCGGGACCGAGGAGCGGCACAACCCCGTCTGGCATGTCCTTTTGCGCAAGATTCATTCGCTCCAGTACACGTGTACGTGCCCAATAGAAATCAATATCATCTTTAAAGATAATGTTAATGTAACCAAAACTAAACATTGAAGTCGATCGAACATCTTTGACATCGGGAATTCCGAGCATAGTAATGCTTAACGGATAGATAACTTGATCCTCAATATCTCGTGGGCTTCGCCCGGGCCAATCCGCGAAGACAATAACTTGGTTTTCGCCGATGTCCGGCATAGCATCAATTGGCGTTCGGTTCAACGCCCACCAACCCGCCATCGTCACAAATACAAAAATAACCAATACCAACAGACGGTTTTTCATACAGATTTCAATAATTTGGTTAATCATGCTTCTCTCGCCTCTCAGAAGTGCGCCTTGTCAGTTCAATTTTCCCTCGGAAGTGCTTTGTCCCATAACTCCAAACCAAGAAGGAAGTCCTCAGGTTAATGTTGATGGACAGGAACCTTTGATCCTTCACCACCGAGTGCCCCGCCATAAGCCCCGGATGCGGACCCTGTTAATTGCGTCTGCGAATCTATCAGGAAGTTGCCATGCGTGACAACCATATCGCCAGGCGTAAGTCCACTCACAATAGGATAGTATCGGCGTTTGGTCTCTGAATCGCTCGATGTTCCCCAAGCTTCGGGACCCACCTCGACCTCAATCTGTTCATAACCCGATTCACCGCGATCCACAAAGACTATTTTCCGTAAACCAGTGTCAATCACTGCACTCTTCGGTATAGTTAGAACCTCACCTGTCATAACAAGGGATTTCCCATCACGTGAACATAGCCCAGGGACGGTCGCATACTCATCGGGATGATCCGGACACACGTATTTGAAAATCAACGGTGGCTGATCCGCCTGAACGGAAGGCGCAGGCGCGTGCTGATGTACGTGAGAATGTGCACTGGTTTCAGTTGTTGCCTGTTTTTCGACGAGATCCATGCCGCAAATCGAACATTCGCCAAATTCAGCAGATCGCACTTCAGGATGCATCGGGCAAACCCACTTCCCTTCTGCGTCAGATGCCGATTCAACCTCAACGACATCGGCGTGCGTCGACTCCAGATCCATGCCACATATTTCACATTCAGTGGGATGTTCAGACGTAACCCATGGATGCATTGGGCATGCATACGGGGCTTTCGAGATGGCACCCTGGGTATAGATATCTGCAAGTGTCGGTTTTATTTCAAGCGTCACAAACATCCCTGGACGGAGACGCCCGGTCGGATTGGAGACTTCTATCTGGACCTTTTGCGTCCGCGTTTGCGTATCAAAGAATGGATAAATGTAGGTGACTTTGCCGGGAAAAGTCAGCCCGGGCATCGATTGCGTCGCAATTTCAACCGCCTGCCCCATGTAAATCCACGGCAGTTCATATTCGTAAACGTCCGCCATAATCCATAAACTATTAAGGTCGACAATGCGGTAAAGATTCATTCCCTGATTCACGTGCTGACCTTGCGCGACGTTCATGTGAACCACAGTTCCAGCCATCGGTGCGAAAAGCGGTAAGATCGTACTCACTTTTCCACGGTTGCGAATATCCTTAATCTGCTCTAAGGTCAATCCATACAATTCAAGTTTGGATTTCGCAGCAGCGACGGTCTGTTCAACGGATCTGCGTAGTTCAGCGTATTCTGTATTCTGAAGTTCCTCAATACTTTTAAGTGCCGTCAAATATTCTTCTTGTGCTGTGACCAATTCCGGACTGTAGATGGACAAGAGCTCATCGCCTTCACGCACGTTGATACCCGTGAAATCAATGTGCAAGTCCTCAATCCACCCAGAAATTCGTGTTGAAGCGTAAGCCATACGGGTTTCATTATAATCCAGAATACCAACTGTCCGAATTTCACGCGAGACTTCGCGAAAAGCGACGGGTTCAGTGCGTACTGGAATCAATGCCTTCTGTTGTTCAGTGAGTTCCAGGCCTGAACCTTCGTAAATAGGAATCAGATCCATCTTACAAACTGGACAACTACCAGGCTCCGGCATTTTGACTGTGGGGTGCATAACACACGTCCAATACCGGATCGTTTTTTCTCCATCTGAGGGTGCTACCATTGCGGTATGGTCAGCGTGTCCATCCATGCTGGACATCGTGTCTTCTGATGCCGTTTCATCTTTTTCAGTTGGTGTATGAGCGGCATGTTCATCCATGCCGGATGTGTCCCCTGATATTGTTTCACGTTTTTCACTAACAGACGGCTCCATTTCAGCTTTCTCTTGCTGACTACAGCTAAATATAAATAGCACAGTAATCATCAGTGTAATTGTGAGGCAGAAATTTTTAGGCATTTTGTGATCTCCTGGTAAAAAAAGACTACTTTTGGATCAGGGGGTGTTTAGGCAATATCATGCCAACTGCCTGTTCTAACTGTGTGAGATGTTGGTGATAATCGCGCGATGCTCGCTGTTCTTCAATTCTCAAAGTTAATAAAGTGCGCTGGGCATCAAGAAAACTCAAAAAGTCAATTTGTGCTGCTTGATAGGCTGTATTCGCGGCATCCAACGCCTGCTGTGCTTGCGGAAGCAGCGTCTGGCGATAGAGGCGAATACTCCGATTTGCCGTCTCCATTCCAAAATGATGCTTTTTCACGACAAAACGGAGCTGGCTCTCAAGTTCTTCAATCCGATGCTCCATCGCCTCAATTTTTACATTCACTTCACGGATGTACGAGTTTCGGTGGCCGAACCACGCTGTATTTGCTAAATTTAATGTACGTTGCGTCATAAAAGCCATCGGCATGTTTTCTGTGTGTTTCAAGTCCGGCATACTCCGGTTTTCAAAATAACTTGCACCGAGGGTCGGGTCAGGATAAGTCATCCGTTTTGCCATTTCCACAACCAAACCCATTTTACTAATTGCCAACTTCTGTTTTTGGATTTCTTGACGTTTCTGAACTCCTAACGCATACAACTCAGCCAAAGTAGATACAACACGTTCCTCTTCAACTGGTACAGGAATGCCTAACGGCAAATCCGCTGAAACGTTCAATAACGTATTAAGACGCGCAATGATAGTCTCCCGTTGTTGGTCAAGTGTAATAATCACATTCGCCAACTTCGATAACTCCACTTGTGCCATAATGACGTTTGAATATTTGCCCTGTCCGACACGAAACTTTGTCTGGGCAATGGTAATCATCTGCTGTAGTAATTTCTGATTCTCTTCGTTAATACGGATTGCCTTAACGAGAAAAAGATAATCGTAGTAAGCCAACTTGATTTCGCTCACCAGATCGCGCAGGGCGATTTCAAACTCTTTCTGGGCAATTAGCACATCTTCAGTGATGACCCGCCCTTTCAACGCTAACGTATCTGGAAACGGAAACTCCATTGCCATCATCTCTTTATGGTGCCTCGGTCCAACTTTCGTATCAAGTTGTTTCGTGAAAGCGTTATACTGACGTAACACATTCTCTAAGTAGACGGCTTGCGGATATTGCTCCAGTATCGCCCGAATTTTTTCACGGACAGATTTCAACCGCGGGCTCCATTCATATCCAAGTACCACAAGGAGTTCCAACGTAATAGGTTCAGCAAGTCGAACCCTTGCGGCTTCAGGGGACGCTGCCAATTGCCGATGTACCCTCATGGTGTCTGTTGAAAGATCGTAAAATAGATTTGGCATCGGTGTTTCACTTTCCAATTGGGCTTGCCACTGTTTCTGGTACTTCAACACCTTTGCTTCAATCTCGCTGAGAAATGGGTCTGGTTCTACAATCGGTTCACTTTCAGTATTGGTAATCTTTTTTTCGACTTCAGTATAGTAATAGACAGGCGGTTGGACCTCAGTACTACGCAACTCTTGATAAGTTTCCAGTCGATGATTCGCACATCCGCCTATCAAAACAGTGAGCATTATGAAACCGATAAGTAGAGTAATACGGCATTTCCGATAGCAAAAATGGTGGCGATGTAGCGTCCTTAAAGAAAAGTTACGCAAGACACACTTGAAAAACACAACCATAGGCACAAGCGGATCTCGCAATCCGCCTTTATTGCTCAGTATGTGAATCATCGATCTTTCCTCCAACAAGCCGCTCCAACCGAGCCACATTCTGTTGATAGTCTGCAATCGCACGCAGACGAGCGAGGTTAAAATTCAACCAAACACTCTGCGTCTCAAGAAATGATGCAATGCTTTTGGGACCTTCCTGATGCCACGTTTCAGCAGCCTCAACGGCAGCACCTGCTTGTGGAATGAGCGTGGTTTCATAGAGTTCGACAAGCCGTCGCGCGTTCTCAAGGCGAAAATAAATCTTCCGAAGGGCAACCTTTGTTTCATCTTCCAGAGAGTGCTTATTCGCTGTGACAGCCTCACGATTTTGCTGAGCCTCACGAACTTTGCTGCTGTTCTTCAAACTCGACCACGGAATTGTCACACCAACACCGATGCTAAACGGGTTTTTACCGCTGCCGGGTGTATCGAACATCAAAGCTTTGCCCGTTTCTATTGTCATTAAGTCAAACTTAAGCATGGGCTTGGTTTGGAGTTCAGCAAGCGCAATCCCTTCAGTGGCTTTTTCGATGCTCAACGCCGCAATTTGCAACTCTTGCCGTTTTGCTAACGCCTGTTTCTCTATATCAGCCAATCCTACATCAAGCGGCTCGTAAGGAATAGGCACCGTCACACCCAACGCCGTTGCTGAAGGAATCGACAGGCTCCCCTTGATATTTGCCTGTTCAACGTGCCGCAATTCCTCTAACAGGACAAGATCATATTCCAACTGTGCAAGTTGGCTTTGTGCCTTCAGTACATCATTGAGCGTCGTTTGCCCTTCGGCATAGCGTGTAGTCGCAATCGCGAGAATGGAGGCGACTAATTCATGATTTTGCCGCGTCAGTTCGACCGCCCGTTGAAGATACGCCAACTCATGGTAACTCAGTTTCAGTTCAACGATGAGATCACGGATCACCTGCTCGTGCTTCACGCGCTCAATTTCAATCGCCTTTTTGACGACTTCTCCGGCTGCCTCAAGGGTCCCCGGGTATGGAAATGATTGTGAAAAACTAACCCGATGCCGTTGCGGTCCAACTCTCGTCTCTACGCTTCGCATGTAATAGCCATACATGAACATCGGATCGGGCAATGCTGTCGCTTGCGGATACTGTTCAATTGTCGCTTGCCACCGTGCTTTTGCAGCACTAACCTTTGGATTACGATCAACAGCGACTCGAATTAAACTCGGTAGCTCAAGGGTCTCAGCAAATAGTGTTTTAATATCGGTTTGTTTCGGAATCGCTGTTGTCTGGGTCATTCCATATACTTCGGCTTGCCTCAGAATGCCCAACATCAGTATGACACCAATAACAATTGTTGTCCCTTGATGGTGTAACCTAACTTCACGCATTATCGTCTCCTTACTAATAGTTGTCAGCAGTCAGCAACCAGCGGTCAGGAGTTAGTCATCAGCCATCGGCAGTCAGCGGAATAACCGTCAGCTCTCAGCCTTCAGGTAGAGGGTTATGGTTTAAAAACTCCCTCTTTGCTGACGGCTGAAAGCCGACAGCCGACAGCCGCACTACAGTGAAATCTTGACAGCTGGGGTCGTCACGCGAACCCGGACCTCATGTTCGGTACCTTTTGGCATAACAATGAACCCCGCATAGGTGTGCATCATTTTGCTATATTTCAGCAATGCCATCCGTGTTTCCCCTTCGGTATTGGTAACCTGGATGGCAAGTTTAACATCACCTAACGCAATTTCACCGTGATCATGCGTCGGGTATATGCTGAAATAGTGCGTCTTTCCTTTAATCTCGTCGGCTTTTATCATGCCCTCCATTCCCATGTGAGACATCATCATCTTGTACGCATCTGTCGTTAGCACGTTGAGATCAAATGTCAAATTTCCCACTGAAATTGTTTGGAGGAACTTATTTGGATTCGCCTTGAACATCTCTGCCTGCATGTCGCTGCAGAAATAGTAGGCTTTTCCATCCTGTTCAACCTTGATCATTGCCGAAGCCTTCATCATCATGCCATCAACCGCGCAACGTACTTTTTCATCATCAGCTGCGTGCTCACCGTGTTGATGGGATTCATGCTTTTTGTGCGCGTCCTCTGCATTAATCGAAAAGATTGAGAACAGAAGCCCGACTGTGATTGCCATGAGAGATGCGACAATTCGCAGCATCAATTTCGTTTTCATGTTTTTCTCCTTTTTTATTCAGTATTACGTGTAAAGTCTTCTGGACCGGATTCGCCGAATATCCTGAAGACAAATACAACACACCACACAACATAACTCAAATGACACCTGTTAGTTAGCACAGTATGCCAACGATTATCGCCCTTACGCAATATAAGTAGGCGAACTTTTTCACACAACGAAAAACCGAAAACACGTAAATTTCTTATTCCATCGTTATTCTGCTATTAAAATGAATAGGATGTGGTCAAAGAAATTAAAGTGCCAAATTCTATCGCATCGCCTTCAGCGTAAAGCGTCTCTTGCGTCAACGGAAACATGACGTTAGCAGACACGGAAATATCGTTTAGCGTTGCCAAGGACATACCCAGTGCTGCCATGCTATAACGTAGCCCAGTATTAATATCACGTTCCCCAGCCCATGAGGCAGCGGATTGATAAAATCCGAGATAGTTCCCGTTAAATGAGAGCCAATCAAAGAGACGATACGTAAAGCCAGCTGTATAGCTCAACTCTGCTGAACCTCGATAAGCCTTGCTATTTTCGTAGAAAGGAAACATTCCACGTGCAGAAGCAGTGATCATCAAACCCCGGTAGAGAGGTAAACTGTAACGCAAATTGGCAAGCGGGTTAAAGGTACCGGTGCCGAACTGGATATGGAGGTGTGCAATCCCTGCGTCTCCAAGTTTCCAAGGGTTTTCCTCAGTCTTACCGGTTGGAACCGTTGTGCCTAACCGAGCAAACAATACGTCACCCGTTTTAAAAAGTCCACGAATTTTACAGCCTAAGAACAAATCTGAATCCGAGAGTCCGGTATAGGTTTCATCTCGATGATGGATATCCCTACTCCGTAAAATCGCATCCCTCTCTTCAGCAGTGACCGGATCAAGCCACTCAACACTTGCTTCTTGGTTTTTGACTGCATACGGAACATTCGCATGCAACACCCACCGATCGCTAAGTGAGTAATGTAACCCAATATCAATTCGGTAAGTACTCAACGCTACATGGTGCCGATGTAAAGGCGCATCCACCACTTCTCCTGTCGGTGAAAGTCCCCTTGATTCAAGATGACCCCCTTTTGCATCAGGGGACATTAACATATTAACATTCACTTGAAATTGATCTATCTCTTTTGAAGCCAAACTGACTTCACTCATCATCCCGCTGGGCGGTAAGACGGGGTTACTTCAAGCGGGGCAACTTTCTTGTGCGAATCCGAAAGAGATAAAAACCCAATTGAGCAATATCACGTGTAAAAGCAAACGTATTTTCATAATCTTAATTTATACCATCCAAAAAGTATTGTAACGCAGCGAGATATAAGACCTCGCGTTACAGATTTATTGATAGTCTCTGACACAAACCTTCATGAAAAGAAAGTTCGGGAACGATATGTAAGTAACAGTGTGAAAGCAAGGATAGATGAGTGCTTAAAGAATTCCTTGCAGAATCTACTTAGCACTGGGCAAATGGAGGTCCTCTACGGGTTAGAGGATGATCGGGGAAAAGTGTAGAAACTAAAGGGACGGAAGAAGTCTTAAAAGATTCTTTGGGGGCAACAAGTAAAGTCGCCGAAATCGGAAGAATCGAGACCAGAGACTGTCCGATCAATTCACGGAATTCAGGGATGTTGTCTCTGATGTCTGGAAGCACAAGTTCTAAATTACTTGAGCAGCACAATTTATCACTTCCTGATGGATTTTCGGCTTCACCCGCCGTGCCTGTTTGAGTGTTTTGGCAGCAAGTTCCGCGGGTGCCGGTATCTCCACTCAGCATTTCCTGAGACACATCATGGCAGAACTTTTGTTCAAAAGTCGCACAGAGGAGTGGGCACACCGAATAGACGTACAATAGCCCCACGAGCAAGATGAGAACCTGCCGATGTTTTCGCAACATTGTTCAATAGACTCCGTCGTTTCGTCAGAAAGTGGAAATCGAATAAAACACTTTAGGATATTATACACCAAAATCTCAAAAAGTTGCAAGAAAAAGCGCGGTCTACAGGGCGGATGAGGCTTCGTGACACCCTCCGGCTTGCTGGGTATGCGCAGCTCCTGCATACAAAACCTTACAATTACAACCTCTCTCAATCATTTTGTTAGCCATGATCTGCTGGGAAAAAATTAATCGCTACCGTTCTCCGATGCAACTAACTTGTACTGAAATACTGAAACGCTTCAAAACTCGGTGCTAACGAAGCAGCAACACCTAACTGTTTAAGACGGTCAATATCCGAGATACCCTCAAGCCTCGATTTTAACGTAACAATGTCCGCAAATGGGAAACGCTCAGTGACAACTGCCAGCGTATTTTCTATAGTCGCCCCACGGGCACCACGTTCTATCCCTTGCTCAAGACCTCGTTGTTTACCTTCTTCAAGCCAACGTTTTATCACTTCTTCGTAGACAGGAGATTCCATCAGCACTTCCTCCGATATAATACGGCATATAACTATTATACGCGTATGCCCGGCATAATGTCAATCTTTTTCATTGTCACTTATCCCCATTTTTCATGAATGCTTTTGTGTAAGGTGTTTGGTGAAAAAAATGCGTTAAAGTCAGGTAGATTATGGTAGAATACCTCCATAAGATGGACACATCTTTCTAAACTACTATTTTTAATCAAAAACGAAACATATTACAACAGATATATAGAGAATTTAGGCACCACAGATACTGGAACAGGTTCGTTGAACGTACCGGTAAATTTAGAACTTAGGTTGTCTTTTAACAAGGAATGATATATACTATTGACAAACCACACGCTAAAACTAACATTCTGAGGTGTCGCGCTCCACTTCCCACGATAACAACAACGGAGGCAATATCATGTCGTATATCAAGATTCCAAGAAGCTGGGAGATCCCCGAAAATCAGGTAACATCTGAATCAGACTATATCAATCGCCGGAAATTCATCAAAGATTTGGGATTAGCAAGCGCGGGTACACTGTTATTTTCCACTTCAAACGCTTGTGCACAAGGCAGTGGGCTTGAAAAACAGTTAGAACCCTTCCGTACCCAAACACTTGCCGCAGAAAACAACGCAAATTTCACCGTAGAACGGCAGATGACGGACGAAGTCGTCGCCGCGACTTACAACAATTACTACGAATTTACCACCTCAAAGAGCACCGTTTGGAAAAAAGTGGAAAAATTCAAAACGCGCCCCTGGGAGATCGAAATATCAGGGCTTGTTGAAAAACCGATGACGGTAGACGTGGACGAATTGATCAAACAGATGCCACTCGAAGAACGGATTTATCGGTTCCGTTGCGTCGAAGCGTGGGCAATGGTGGTACCTTGGATCGGTTTCCCGATGAAAGCGTTGCTTGAAAGAGTGCAGCCGAAAACTGAAGCGCAATATGTGCGAATGCTCACATTTTTGGATGCTGATATGGCACCACAGCAACGAGACCCGTATCTGCCGTGGCCCTATTTTGAAGGGCTGACCCTTGCCGAGGCGATGAATGACTTGACGCTACTCACTGTCGGTATCTATGGACATATTTTACCGCCACAGCACGGCGCACCTATCCGGCTTATCGTGCCTTGGAAGTACGGGTTCAAAAGTATCAAATCTATCGTCAGCATTGAGTTGACCGACAAGAAGCCGCGCACTTTTTGGAATACGCTTGCCCCAAGGGAGTACGGCTTTGAAGCAAACGTCAACCCCAACGTCCCGCATCCACGTTGGTCTCAAGCCAACGAGCGAATGATTGGAACTGGTGAGAGGCTGCCGACGTTGATTTACAACGGTTATGGCGATGCTGTCGCGCACCTTTACGAAAGGTAAAACGATCTCTTGAAACGGAGAAGATGAACGGAGAAGATGAATGTATAAGAAACAGACAAGTATGAAATCTTTTCTATGCTTGATGTGTCTGGTTTCGCTAATATTTGCTGGATGTAATAATCTTGGTGCTATCTTTGGTGATGAGGGACGAGACGAGCCTGAAACTGTTTCTATTGATACAAACGTCGTCACAGCAAATACGCAATTCGGTTTTGATCTGTTCAATGAAATTCGTAAAATTGAGGAAGATAAAAATATTTTTATCTCACCCCTCAGTATCTCTATTGCTTTGGCGATGACCTTAAACGGAGCATCCGGTGAAACCGAGCAAGCGATGACGAATACGCTACACCTACAACAGTTAGGCTCTGAATCAATAAACATCGGTTATGCCGGATTGCGCCATGCGCTCCAAACATCAGACCCGAAAGTGACACTCACGATTGCAAATTCACTCTGGGCACGCCAAGATGTTCCGTTCAAGCAGGATTTCCTGCAACGAAACACCCAATTTTTCGGAGCGGAGGTCTCAACACTAAATTTCACGGACCCAAACACGCTAACAACAATTAATCAGTGGGTCAACACCAATACCAACGGCAAAATTACAAAAATCCTTGATGAAATCAATCCGGATATGGTGTTATTTCTGATTAACGCCATCTATTTCAAAGGAACATGGCAGACAGAATTTGATCCATCACACACGCGCGACGGAACCTTCCATCTCGCAACTGGTGCCGAAAAACAGGTACCGATGATGACAAAGACCGGTGATTACGCGTACTACGAAAACCATGAAGCAAAGTTCCAAGCGATTAGTCTGCCTTATGGCGATGGACGGATAAGTATGGACATCTTCCTCCCGTACCGTGACTCTGACCTCAACACCTTTTTAGATGGTTTAAACACTGAGAATTGGGAGAGTTGGGTGTCGGAGCTTCGCGAACAAGAAGTGTTCCTCAGCATGCCCAAATTTAAGTTGGAATATGAAAAAACGCTTAACAATCCGCTGCACTCACTCGGTATGGATATCGCGTTTGCACCGGGGCTTGCAGATTTCAGTCAGATGGCAGACTTAGAAGCTTTGGGTCAAAACTTGTATATCGGAGAAGTGCTCCATAAAGCCGTCGTCGAAGTCAATGAGGAAGGGACAGAAGCTGCAGCAGTAACGAGTGTTGGAATTCGCGCAACCAGTGCACCACCGGCATTCATGGCAAATCGACCATTCTTCTTCGCGATTCGTGATAATGAGACAAAAACTGTACTCTTCATGGGCACTGTCGTAGATCCGTAGGTAGGGGATGGTGATGAAAAGCCTTGTTCTCTTTTTATGCCTGTTGCCCATATTTTCAGCGTCTGCTACGTGGAAGTCAGTGGAGAGTCCACACTTTCGAGTCTACTACCAAAAAGGGACGACAGATCCAATGTCAATCCTTCAGACTGCTGAGGATTTCTATGCCGAAATGCCACAATTAACAGACCGTATGCCAGCAGGAATGATTGATATCTGGGTCTGCGATACACAAAAGGAATTTCAGGCTTCCGTTCACGCCCCGATTCAGGATTGGGCAGTCGGATGTGCCTTCCCGCTGAGTCGACGTATCGTTATTCAAAACCCGAAACACATCGCACTGGCAAAACTGCAGTTCGTACAGGTACTTCGTCACGAAATTGCGCACGTCCTTTTTGGACAATGTACACGCAAAGCCGTCAAAGAAATTCCCTTATGGTTCGTGGAAGGTATCGCGATCTACTTTGCTGATGAATGGGTGCCGAGTCGTCACGGAACATTGCTAAAACATATTTTTTCTAAATCTATCTTACCGCTTCAAGAGTTAACGCGAGGTTTCCCGCGTTCGCAAGCCGGTGCGGATTTGGCGTATGCTGAGAGCCAAGATGCCGTCCGTTGGTTGATTGAAGTCAAAGGTAGGGATGCCCTGTTTGCCCTTATTGCAGAACTCCACGCAGGCAATAGCTTCGATACAGCTTTTAAAACCGTAGTTGGATGGGATCTTGCTACTTTTGATGTTCACTGGCGTGAATCACTGACGGAACGCTACCGATGGGCATCCCTTTTCTCCAATTCCTACTTTTTGTGGGGTGGTCTCGGCGGGTTGGCACTCCTCGGTTATCTGGTCCGCCGGAATCGTAGACAACGACACCTCAATAAACTCGCACAACAAGAAGATACCATGGATACATTCTTCAGGACTTAACACTCATGAACACTTCGCTGATTTACATTGCCCTCTGTTTTATCTCTCTCGCTTCCGTGGCGATAGCACAGCCTAAACAACTCACACAGTACCCTGATCAACTCACGCGCGACGGACATGTCCTTGTTCTACCGGATCACGGCACTGTCTACATCGTTTCCGATCTGCATGCCCACTGGGACGATTTTAATCAATGGTTGCGACTCACAAAACTTGTCGAGCGGATTCAAGCGGATGAAGATGTCTACGGATTGATACTCGGTGACGCAATTGACTATAAACCCGATGAACCGAGACACCCACCTTTTGGTGATACTTTAATCATTAACCGGGTTATGGAACTCCAAAAACAACTCGGCGATAAAGGCAAAAGACTCATCTATCTCCGAGGAAACCACGAATTTGCCGCCGCAGATGCCTACGCGATGCTGAAGAAACAGGGGATGACAACACAAAACCGAGAACAATTCATTCGTTTATTGTACGATAGCCCCGTCGGCTCCTATTATGAGCAATTCAATTTCATTGAGAGAATGACGGATGCTCACTACGAATTCCTTATAAATTTGCCAACGGTTGTTATCGCAAAAAACGGTTTTGTCGGTATTCACGCCGGTCCCCCGCGCTCCATCACCAGTCTTACGGATCTCGTTAATCCGAGTCCTAAAACCCTTGAAGAACTCCTCTGGCATCGTCCTACGATCGCGTATAGCGGCGGATATACTTTAAGACATATAAAAAATTTTCTTGAAACCATCCACGCCAATCTCCTTATTGTTGGACATACACCGATTCATTATTTTCCCGCACAAAACATCAGAGACGGTATAGCGACATTCGGTAAAAATCAACTCATCTTTTCAACGGGCTATAGCGGCTTGCCCGGAATCCCAACCTATATTGAAATTGACCTATCAGAAACATATACCTCCGTCCACGCGCTGAAATTAGGGGTGAATATTCATCATTTGTACGACAAAACTGGAAAACCGAAATCTGACTAACAACTCCACATCATGCGACCACTCATTTACATCATGACCCCTGTACTGATCCTCACCATCCTTTTCGCCGCTCGCTTTGTAACGTGGGACGCGATAAAAGGGATGGATCAGCAAGCACAGATATACGTTCAAGAGGGAACCGCATCGCTGAGATCATGGAAACTTCCACAGGCGATCAAAGCATTTACGCGTGCGATTGAGATTGAGCCAAAGTATGCCGAAGCTTATGTGAAACGCGGGCTTGCTTACTACCGCTCTGCACAGTACGAGACCGCTATTGCAGATTACACCCAAACGTTAAAGCTCAAGAGGTATCAAGCGGATGCCTATGCAAGTCGTGGCGATGCCTATCGTGCGTTAGAGGACACACAACACGCTATTGAAGACTACGCTGCCTCGCTAAAAAGAAGATGGAACGCCTCTGTCATGCAAAAACGTGCGGAAACCTACTTTGCGGGAGGCAATGTTCAGAAGGCACTCGCCGATTACGATACTGTCATTAAGCGACAACCGACTATGACAGCGTACTACGCCCGCGGCAACGTCTACCTCCAACTTTCCACCCAAAGTGATAAGAGACATTTAAAGTTCGCATTGGCGGATATAAACCAAGCGATTGCTTTGGAGCCACGTTTCGCCAGTGCCTATATCAGTCGTGCCCAGACTTACACACACTTGGGAGAACATGCATCAGCAACTCAAGATTATACATACACTATAGAACTTCTCACCGACGCAATTCAGACATGGCAAGGCGAACCGAATGCCCTCATACAGGTCTATTACTGGCGCGCCTTTGCTCACCAAAAATTGGGTGAAGTTGACAAAGCAGAAAAAGATGTCAGTAAAGGGCATAATCATGTCTTTAGTTTTTTACTTGAAAAAATGGGAAGATTGTGATATACTTTAAGAGTGTGGTGTTTAGCATTTCGCTTAACTGCCCTCAGTTTTTGCGCGCGAAGATTTACTTTTTATTTCGTATCGGATTCTCAATAGGAGGCTGCAAGAATTAATATGACCGGAGATGCATTGGGTTTAGTTGAAACGAGAGGCTTGGTTGGAAGTATTGAAGCTGCTGATGCAATGGTGAAAGCGGCGAATGTCCAACTCGTCGGTTACGAGCAAGTCGGTGGCGGTTACGTGACCGTCTTGGTGCGTGGTGATGTCGGTGCAGTGAAAGCCGCAACGGATGCAGGGGCTGAAGCCGCTGCACGCGTCGGCGAAGTTGTTTCTGTTCATGTAATCCCACGTCCACATGCTGAAGTCGAAACTATCTTAAAGAAAGCGTAAGCTATTCGTAAGTGGATTGACCACACGTTGCCTAAGAACGTTTGGAACATCCTAACAGAAAAGGCGAATCATAGATGCCAGACCGTGCCCTTGTTGAATTGATTACCCGCCGTGTTGTAAACAGACTGACCACGGACCAAGCGTGTAGTGGTTGTGCTTTAAGAAGTTGTGATGCCGGAAGTCGCGCATGTGATGCCGTCACGCAGCAGGAGCAAATTCCGGTCGGCGTTTCAGCACGACATGCCCATGTAACCCAAGAACACCTCGAGATCCTCTACGGTGCCGGACACCAACTCACTGTCTATGCACCTCTATATCAACCCGAAGCATTCGCTGCGAACGAAACATTGACGATCGTCGGAAAGCGGATGCGGGCTATTGAAGCTGTTCGTATCCTTGGGCCCGTGCGGGATTACTCCCAAGTAGAAGTCGCCCAAACCGAAGCAATTCGGCTCGGGTTAAGCCCTCCGATTCGAGACTCAGGCGATCTAGCGGGGGCGGAACCTATTACCCTCATCGGGCCCGCAGGAAGTGTCTATTTAGAGGAAGGTGCCATCTGCGCGACACGGCATATCCACATGACACCAAGCGATGCTGGCGCACGCAATATTCGCGAAGGAGACCTGCTAAAGGTACACTTTCCCGGTGAACGAGCTTTGACGTTTGAAAATGTTCGACCAAAGATTTCTGAAGGCTATGTGCTTCAGATGCATTTAGATACCGATGATTCCAATGCCGCAGGTTTGAAGGGTGGCGAACCTGTTGAAATCGTACGTTAGGCGCTCCGTATACTTTGAAGCAACATGAACCAAGAACTGATTGACCAAATTCGGAAAATCGTAGAGAGGGTACTCGAGGCGCAAGCATCTACCACTACGCACACTGCAGATGAGAAAAAACTACTCGCTATTTTTGGGGCGACGCAACTCAAATTGGATAAACCGCTCCAGCAGCTGCATACCTGCATGCAAGATGGATGGAAAATTACAATAATTTTATCCGATCTCGCAACTAAAGTTATAAATCCGGAACCGATTCATGCGATATTTGGCGAAGAGAATGTTCTGCAGGAGGACACACTCACCGATATAGCAACTTTCGTGAACACTTATCAGCAGATTGTGCTCCCTGTTCTCTCACATCCGATGGCTGCAAAACTCGCGTTAAGGTTAGTAGACACACCGTGTACTTATCTCGTGTATGAAGCACTCGCTAAAGGAAAAACAGTCATAGCAGTCCCCGATGCCCTTAATAATCAAAATGAGGCATCCGCAAAAATTAATGCGATTGAGGTCGAATATGTAAACGTTTTATCCGAACTCGGCGTTAAATGGGTACCTACGATGCAGATTGCCGAGTCGATCAAAAAGCGAACAGACGACTCACCCATCAGTTTGGACAGACCTCTAATTAGCGCAACGACTATTTCAAATCTGGACGCGAATGTGCAAGAGTTGCTTTATGCAAAACAAGCGATTATTACACCACTTGCCCGTGAGCATGCAAAAAAGAGAGGTATTAAACTAATACCTAAAAGCTAAGAAGTGTCGGAACTATTAGTTTTCGTCGGTATTAATAGATAAGCCTGTCCATCTTAGACCGGGAATTGTGATCAGACCATCGGCGTCAGAGAAGAATCAGTTAATTTTGATTATTCTTGACAATTTTTGGGGAAAATTGTATCATTTCCATAATAGTTTTGCGATTAAGACGATAACGGAGTTTTGACATTCACGCGGCACCGCGCGCAATAGGTATAAAAACCTATCGGCAATGCCAAATGAAGGACACGAACATAGGAGGAAAATTCCATGAAGACCCGGATTTCGACTTTAAGCGTAGCATGCCTCATCAGCTGTCTTGTAATCGCTGGGTTGTCAACCCCCGCGAATGCTGATTACGATTATTACGCAGACCGGTTGAGTCGCGAGCATCGCGTTGCAAGCGATGTTGATGAATGGATAGAGCGCGGAAATGCGACGATCACCGCCAGTCCACGCTTTGAGGACGGCGTTCGACTCACCGCTTGGGCAAATGACGCTCAGAACACAGACGAATACGAATTTGCAATTGCCAGCGCGGTATATCTCTTTGAAATTCCAACAGGGACACAGTATATTGAAGTTTTAGTGCGATACCGAGGAGAACCGCATCGTTTAGAAATTGAAGACTATGAAGAACCCATCGCGGGTCGCGCCTGGATCCGTAACACGAAGCGCGAGACAACACGCAGCGGTTACTACGACGAAAATGCTAAAGAGACACGTTACGGCGACACTTTTGTTCTCCGAGCGAAAAACCGCTCAGAACATATTAAAATTCCTGCAGTCGGTCATGTCAAAGATGGATGGATGGAACTTCATATTGTCGCCGAAGGCGGCGAGCAGATTGATGTAGAGTATCTTGAAGTCTCCACGTATCGCAGGCAGCCAAAAGTTAGAGTCATTCAACGCTACACACCAACCTACCGTTGGCGTCCGTGGCATCGTTACACTTACCTCTACTTTTACGATGGGCCTGTCTATTACGCGACGGACTATGACTACTATCTCCGATGGAGTTACCCGGTTTACGACCACCACTATCTGTCAATCCGTTCCTATTATGGTGGGTATCTCGGACGCTACCGTGGCTACTATCCAAGTGCTTACTACCGCTACTATTCGCCGTATTACGGTTCGTACCACAGTTATTACCGTGGCACGCCGAAGGTTTATCAACGACGGACGCAGTTGAATCGCTGGAGTGCACAGCACGAAACAACCCGTCGGCAGTACAGTCGTAGCCGATTATCAGCGAACAACCGGGGCGAAAACCGAACAGCCGTACGGAGGAACGTCCGAACCACGCTCGAAAATCATCGGCGACAGACCCCCGCGACGACGGAACGCGTTGCGCGCCAATCAATTATTACGCAGAAACTCCGTACCCGTGTTTCTACTGCCTCAACACTCCGCCAAAGCAACGTCCGAAAAAGCACTTACGCTTCAGGGAGTACAGCGAGTGCGCTCAGTAAGCAGCGGCGTTATCCTACTGCTACAACGCAGAACGTGAATCGCTACAGAAGGTCTACAGAGACACAGCGAACTACACCGCTTTACAGACGTTCTACTTCTTCGTCGAACCGATCGTTCTCGTCAAGCACAAGCAGCAACTCGCGTCCGAAGTATAGAACCACGACATCGAATTCGAGCGCGTCGCGTTCGCGATCAAGCGTCAGTCGTTCAACGACAAGTTCATCGCGTGAGAAATCAAGCGTAAGCCGTTCGAGTTCAAGTGCGTCGCGTTCGCGATCAAGCGTCAGTCGTTCAAGTTCGAGTTCGAGTGCGTCGCGTTCGCGATCAAGCGTCAGTCGCTCATCTTCTACAAAAACCCGGACGCGTCCAACGACATCAAGTTCAAGTTCATCGCGTAGCAGTTCGAGCAGTAGCAGCGATGATGACGATGACGATCGAAGTCGGACAACGCAACGGACGAAACGGCGACGTTAATAGGAGCAGCACGGGCTTCGCATAACCGTTTGAATGTGTGAAGTCTACATACCAAATGCGATTTTTGTTAATTATTTCACTTTTGTTATTCAACCTCCATGTTAGCTTTGCGCAGGAGGTTGAAAACAATACAAATACCGAACAGCAAACATCTGAAACGGCGGAACAAGTTAAACTTGTTTCGCCGATCGGTGCTATGGTACGTTCCGCTGTTTTTCCGGGATGGGGCCAATTGCACAGTCGTAGTTACTTCCGCGGGAGCCTAACTGTCTTGGGGGTAGGCGGTTCTGTCGTCGGTGCCTTGTTAGCGCAAAATTCCTTTAGGAATCGCTACAAGGCTTATGAAAAGTTGGTGTGGGACGGCTTCTCTAGCGAAAAAGTGATATTAGAGAGTTACGCACACGCGAACCAGAGGTACAAACTTAGGACATTTTTTATGTATACCGGCATCGGTATTTGGCTGTATAGCCTTATCGATTCTTACGTGAGTGCTAACTTTTATAACGCAACTACCCTGATTCAATCTATTGAACAGGATGCGCAAAATATTGAAAAATTGGGGATCGAAATTGGTGCGACCCCTTCACATTTTTATTTTGGTATTGTTAAAACCTTTTAATTAATTTAAAAAGGAGGATACTTATTATGTTTAGGAATTTCGCCAAAGTTAGCGGCGTACTCATCCTACTCCTACTCGCAAATTTTATGGGGTGCGGAGACGCTGATAAGGTCGGAGAAATTTCGACTGAAGAACTCATTCAAATCAGTAGTGTCTTAGACCGATGGCGAGAAGGTTACGAAACGGAAGATGTTAACACCTACATTAACACCTTCTGGGAAGACGGCTTCCTTTATGTCTCTGATATGGGAACAGATGGCGATAAAACAGACGACGTTGAATTTGATGATATCCGAGAGGAACGCGCCTCTGCCACTCGCGTCTTTGATCGGTTCCAAGATATTGAAATAGAGCTCTCTTCACCGCCAGAAATTTCTATGAATGATGACGGCACAGAGGCGGAGGTTCGCAATCATTACAGAATCCAATTCTTTGTGTCGGACGGTCAAACGCTTGAGGGTGGATATACCGGCGCATACGCCGAAGGTGATAACCTTTTTATCTTTGAAAAGAGAAATGACGAATGGCGTATAGCCGAGTGGCATGATGAAGCCTTTAACGAGAAAGAAATTCGCATTGCCAATAACTTATAAGCCCAGAGAAGGAGGGGCAATTTCTAACCCAAAGGGCGGGTAGAAATACCGTACATTCATGCCGCAACCGGAGGAACACCTACGCGATTATTTCCAACTCATCCGAAAGCATGGTTTTACGCTCTGCCTAACCCTCCTATTAGTGTTAGGAACCGCCCTAATTATCTCGCTCCGTCTGCCCAAAACTTACGCCGCTTCCACCTTAATATTACTCGTCCAACCCAGTGGAACATCTTCCCTTCCTTCAGCAAATCTGTTCCAAGATGTGCTCTCCGGCGGTGTTGACCGACGAGAGATGGAAACAATCAGCACCCGATTCTCTACAGAATCTATGCTAAATACAGCAATAGAAAACCTTGAGGAGAATGGACACGCGGATGCGGCTGCTCTTTTTCCGCCGGTCGGTAAACTCAAACGAGTGCTGAAGGCACTGGTAAATCCAGATTCTGATTATATCACGCTTTCTGTTGAATTAACCGAGGCAGAAGGTGGTGAACGGAATGCAGCACTCCTTGTCAACCAACTTGCAAAAGATATGCAAATGTTACGGCGTGGAGAGGAAGAAACGACACTCAGAAAACTTATGGAGTTCCTCGAAAATAAACAACGAGAAATCGAAGCGAAAATAGATGAAGATGTAGACGCTCTCCTCCAGTTTGTTCGTGATAATGGAAGCGCAGAAACATGGGTGCCGACGCTTACGAATCTGCTTGACCGCCTTGCTCGTGTCCGGGAAGGCCTTGAAACGAATCAACAGCAGCTCTACGCAACGAACGCCCGTATTACATACCTAAAAGAACAACTCCAAAACTCGCCTAAGCAGACACAACTCTCAGAAACTACATCTTATAACCCGGTTTGGCTCTTTCAGCAAGAAAAACTCTTTGACCTTGAATCACAACGTATCGCCGCTGAAAAAAAAGTTGGCACAACTTCATCAGAGTTGGAGGGATTTGACGCACAAATCGCTGAAATCGAGAAAAAAAATCAGGAGACCTCATCAATAACGCCAACGGTTACCTCTGGGCTCTCTGCACATTACACTTATATACAGAATCAATTAATAACATTTGTTCCCGATCTCTCGCGATATGAAAACGCCGTGGTACGTCTCAAACGGGAGCAGCACACACTCGAAACTGAATTGGCGAAATTAATAGAACAGATCCCGGAGAATCAGATTATTCTGACACAAAAGAGAGCAAAGAATCAGAAAACCAGCGAGAT
>VXZK01000371.1 GCA_009845545.1 Candidatus Poribacteria bacterium | reverse complement strand
TATAGAAACGGCGTATTTAAGCGACCGCACCCCGTAGGGGTGCTATGTCTATAAGTAGGTGGTAACTTGCATTATTTCTAATGTTTGACGCTACTCGGTAGATGCGATTTTGCGGCGTACACGCCCAGATGCGATCTGCATCGCAACCGAACCGGATACTCCGTAGGAGCCTTGAAAACTTCAAACCCCTCTTGAATCCCGTTTAGAGGAACGCATTGCTGAAAATATTGTAAGATTTTGGAAGATAGGGTATAATAGGAAAAGAAATTGAATAGAGACAAAAACAGCCAGTTACCGGCGAGTTTTTGTTACCTAACGATGTCCGTTGGCTTTGGAGAGAAAGACGCTAATGCTACTCAAGGATCGTGTTTGCATTGTAACCGGCGGGAGTTCAGGCATCGGGCGCGGCATCGCACTTGAGTTCGCCCGTGAGGGCGCGTCTGTCGCGGTCGTAGATAAGCAAGAGATACCCCTTCGCGGTAAATATCACGAAACCGATGTTACGACTCCAACTGTCGCAGAGGTTGAAAAACTTGGTGCGCGCGGTATATTCCTCCAAACCGATGTCGCTGACGCATCACAAGTCTCGCACGCAATCCAGCAAACCGTTGACCGCTTCAGCGGACTTGATGTTCTCGTCAACAACGCTGGTATCCACATCCCCGGTGGCGCGCAAGAAATCTCTATTGATGACTGGGACAAAGTTGTAGGGGTCAACCTCCGCGGCGTTTTCGTCGCAACGAAACTCGCAATCCCACACCTGAAACAGTCAAAATTTGGAAGAATCATCCAGATCGCCTCTGTTCACGCTTATGGCGGTGGTGCAGGTCCGGCGTATGCCCCCGCGAAAGCCGCTGTCGTCAATATGGTTCGGGATACCGCTTTGGAAATCGGACAGGACGGGATAACTGTCAACGCTATCTGTCCGGGGTATATTGAGACAGCAATCCAAGACTACCTCACGCCAGAACAGATAGAAGAGGCACTGGAAAAGACCGCTTTGCCGCGTTTCGGTCTACCGAGAGACATCGGACGTGCCGCTGTCTTCCTCGCCTCCGACGACGCAGAGTGGATCACCGGTGCTTCCCTTCTCGTTGATGGCGGATTCGCCGCAGGCGTTTAATAGTAGTAGGCACGCTCCGCGTGCCGTCCACAAGAGAAAAAATACATGCAAACAAACCCATGGGGAACAATCCGTTTCACAGATAAAATCGCATTAATAACAGGTGGTGCCTCCGGCATCGGCAGAGCGACCGCGAACCGTCTCGCAGCCGAAGGTGCGCATGTCATCATCGCCGACAACAACGCAGAAATGGCGAACAGAGCAGTCTCCGAAATCCAAGAAACAGGTGGTAAAGCCACCTACATAGAGGTCGATCTTGCTGATGATGAAAGCGTTATCGCCGCTGCCCGTACTGTCACCGAAAAGTTTTCTGCACTCCATATCCTCGTTAACAACGCCGCTATCTTGAGAACCGGTAAAATTGAAGACGGGGCATGGATACCCAATTGGGAACCCGAAACCGCTGTCGGTCTCCGAGGGTGGGTGCTGATGACGCAACATCTCTTACCGCTATTGAAACAGGAGGGGGCCGCTATCGTTAATCTCTCATCGGAGGGTGGATTCCTCGGCAGACCCGGGCAATGGATCTACGACGCAATTAAAGCCGGATTGGTTTCTCTCACCAAAACAATGGCTTATGAGTTTGTCGAATACGGTATCCGGGTTAATGCTGTCGCACCGGGCTGGATCGTTACGGAGATGCACTTCGGTGGTGCATCGGATCCCGCTGCTCAGAAAAAGGCGTTAGAGGAATTAACGATCTCCTCGTGTATCATGAAACGGCTTGCCAAACCGGAAGAGGTCGCCGCCGCGATTATTTTCCTCCTCAGTGACGATGCTTCCTATATCACAGGACAGACAATACACGTTGATGGCGGTCGTTGGGGCATGTCCGTCGGTTAACTTTTCCCGGACCCTTGCAGGCGAGGTTTGTAACCTCGTTATGTCCTTGCCGGCGCGGTTTGTAACCGCGCCGGATCTTAATCCCGAACCTCGATTGCCAAAACGCTTATATTTTTTTTTATGTCTAACAAAACCCACACCACAGCAGTCGTCCTCATCCCACCAGAAACCGTGCAGCCATCTATCCAAGCCATCCGTCGCGTTCATGACCGAAACTTCAGGCGATGGATGCCCCACATAACGCTGCTCTATCCATTCGCAGAACGTCGCGATTTTGCAGCTGTGATCCCTGCACTCGCAAAAGCCGCACAGCAGGTGTCACCTATCTCCGTTGAACTTACACGTTTTGACGCTTTCAAACACCGCAAGTCGTGCACAATGTTCCTTGTTCCCGAACCAGCAGACGAAATCGGGCAATTGCACACGATACTGTTGCAGCATCTTCCGGACTACGATGATACCGCGCGATTTGCTGGTGGATTCCACCCACACCTTTCCGTCGGACAATTCCAACACCGCGCCTTGCAGACCCAACAGCAGCGTCTCCAAACCGAATGGCAACCGATACGATGTGAGGTGGATGCTATCAGTCTTATCTACCGATCGCCTGAAACAGATGACCGGTTCGTCGTTGCGGAACGATTTCCATTTCAGACAAGGAGTTAATATCAGACATTATGAACACCAATCTCACCGACATTGAAAATAGGCTCTGGAGTGCTGCCGATGAACTCAGAGCCAATTCACGTCTTAAGGCTTCCGAATACTCAACACCTGTCCTCGGTCTTATCTTTTTACGATACGCCGATCAGAAATTTACACAGGCTGAACAAGAAATCAGCAGCGAAGTCGATCCAAACAGCCGCAGGCAGCCCGACCTGAGAATGGAATGTCAAGCCCGCGGTGTACTTTATCTGCCAGAGCATTCACGTTTTCAATACCTACTGAATTTGCCAGAAGGTGAAAACATCGGACAAACCATCACAGACGCTATGAAGGCAATAGAAACAGAAAATTCACAGGTTGATGGTGTCCTACCGAAGACCTACAATCGTCTGGAAAAGAGCACACTCCTTGAACTCCTCCGTATCATGGAACAGATCCCTATGGACATTGAAGGAGATGCTTTCGGGAAGGTTTATGAGTACTTCCTCGGCAATTTCGCCATGAGCGAAGGGCAACGCGGCGGGGAGTTCTTCACGCCGACTTCGCTCGTCAAACTCATCGTTGAGATTATACAACCCTTTCACGGGCGCATCCTCGATCCTGCGTGTGGCTCCGGTGGTATGTTCGTCCAGAGTGCAGCGTTCATTAGTAACCACAAGAAAAATGGTAACCCCGGAGACATCAGCATTTACGGCGTTGAACGCGTCGCCGAAACTATCAGGTTGTGTAAGATGAATCTCGCCGTTCACGCGCTTGAAGGCGATATCAAACAGGCAAATAGCTACTATGAGGATCCGCACAACTGCTTCGGTAGGTTTGATTTTGTGATGGCAAATCCGCCCTTCAATGTCGATCGCGTAGATAGAGAACGCATCAAAGACGATCCCCGATTTCCGTTCGGTATGCCTCGCGTTGATAATGCCAACTACCTTTGGATACAACTGTTCTACACGTCGCTCTCTGAATCTGGACGCGCAGGTTTCGTCATGGCGAACTCCGCCGCCGATGCCCGCGCCTCTGAACTCGACATCCGCCGCCAAATTATTGAATCGGGGGCAGTCGATGTCATCGGCAGCATCGCCTCAAATTTCTTTTATACTGTGACTTTACCCTGTACCCTCTATTTTTTCGATAAGTCCAAACGGAACGGCGATAGACACGATAAAGTCTTGTTCATTGACGCACGCCATCTCTATCAGCAGGTGAGCCGCGCACATCGGGAATTCACACCCTTACAACTTGAATTCCTCGCAAACATCGTCAGACTTTATCGCGGAGAAGCACCAGAAAATCAACACGACAGCGCAGATTTCCTCGCCTCAAAATTCCCCGATACAGCATACATTGATGTTCCCGGACTTTGCAAGGTCGCTACGATTGCCGAGATTGAGACACAAGGCTGGAGTCTGAACCCCGGACGCTATGTCGGGGTGGATGAACAGACAACCGATGATTTTGACTTTGTTGAACGATTTACGCAGCTCAACGAGGAATTAGCCATCCTAAATGCCGAAGCACATCAACTTGAGGAACGTATCGCTGAGAATGTTGCAAAGATTCTGGAAGATGGGGTATAATATCAAAAGAGAGTTAGGATTTTGGATCAAGCGATGAAAGATGTGAAATGGGTTGGGAACTCTCATGAGCAAATCCAGAGTTTCCCCAAACCTCCAAGACAAATAGTGGGTGATGCACTGCTATTCGCCCAACTCGGAAAAAAACATCAGAAGGCAAAACCACTTCGAGGTGTCGGTTCAGGTGTATTTGAGATCACCGCTCGTTACAATACGAACACCTACCGCGCCGTTTATACTGTTAAGATTGGCGAGAATATCTATGTGCTGCACGTATTTCAGAAGAAATCCACTCGTGGCATCAGTACACCGAAAAAAGAAATTGACTTGATTAAACAACGCTTAAGAATGGCAAAAGAAATGGAGGCAAAAAATGAGTGAAGAGATCAAAATTGAGGAGAGTTCTGGGAATGTGTTTTTAGATATGGGCTTTTCTGAAGAGGAGGCTGAAGGTGAACAGTTACGGTCGTACCTTGCCTATCATGTTTATAGTCTTTTTGAGGAACTAAAACTGACTCCTACGAAAGCGAAGACACATTTTGGAATTGATGCAGATGATGTATCTCGAATACAAGCGGGAGATTTTCATCTTTTTACCGTGCCACAGCTGCTTTTACTCTTAAAGCGGTTGAACCGTAATATTGAAATTCGTATTACACCTTCAGATGAGAAAGTCGGGCACCTGCAAGTTGTTTCAACTTAAGGAGCGAAGGATATATGCCTGAAGATAAAAAACGAGACCCAATGCCCCCTCCCGATGCAACACCAGAAGAAATCGGCGAATTTTGGGACACACATGACCTCACCGATTATTGGGACGAAACCCAAGAAGGGGAAATTCAGGTAGACCTAAAATCTGAGACAGATCAGACGCAATCTGATGATTCTAAGGTTGATAATGAATAATTCTATACAAAACAGCGAAGTTCTAATTGGGGACTACATTAAAACTCTCAGGAAAAAGCACAAAATAAAAAAGTCTGAGTATTTATCCAGTGGTTCTATTCCGGTGGTTGACCAAGGTCAAGACTTTATTGCTGGTTATATAGACGATGCAGAACGCTCTTATGATGGCAAACTTCCTGTCATTGTATTTGGTGACCACACATGTACTTTAAAATACGTGGATTTTCCCTTTGCAGTCGGGGCAGACGGTACGCAGCTAATACGTCCTACAGAAGATTTTGACATTCGCTACCTCTACTATGCATTACGAGATTTGTCCTTGGAACACTTCGGTTACCAAAGGCATTTTAAGTACTTGAAAACATCCAAAATCCTTTGTCCACCGATGCCTATCCAAAGCAAAATCGCCGCTATCCTCTCTGCCTACGACGACCTCATCGAAAACAACACCCGCCGCATCAAAATCCTTGAGGACATGGCACAAACCCTCTACCAAGAATGGTTCGTCCACTTCCGATTCCCCGGACATGAAAACGTCCCGATGGTAGAATCTCCATTAGGACCCATACCACAAGGATGGAAAGTAGGTGAACTCGGGGACTTGGCAGAATCCATTAGACGAAACGTGAAGCCGAGAGATGTTAAGCAGGAAACTCCCTATTTCGGTTTAGAACATCTACCCCGAAAATCAATTGCCCTTTCAAATTGGGACTCCGTTGCCTCAATTAACAGTGCAAAATTGAGATTTAAAAAAGGTGAAATTCTATTCGGTAAGATCCGTCCATATTTTCATAAAGTAGGTGTTGCGCCTCTAAATGGAATTTGTTCATCAGACACGATTGTAATACATCCTAAAATAAACGAATACTTTGCGATAACCCTTTCCTACGTTTCGAGTGAGCACTTTATCAAGTATGCAACAACGACTTCACAAGGCTCAAAGATGCCAAGAGCCGATTGGAAAGTGCTTGTTAAGTATCCAGTTATAGTTCCACCTGATCAAATCACCCAACGCTTCAATACTTTTACTTGCGAAGTCATTGATAAAATTCATAACTTAATCTTTCAGAACGCCAATCTCCGCCAAACCCGTGACCTCCTTCTCCCAAAACTCATCTCAGGCGAGATTGACGTATCCGAAATTGATATTGATACAAATGGAATGCAGCCCACAAAAGGCGGGACATACATTCCATACCCGCTAACAGCGCGTTTGCATTCTGATAGAAAAATCCTCGGTGGAAAGCCTGTTATCAAAGGGACGCGTTTGGCTGTTGCGTTTATCCTTGACTTACTGAAACAAGGGTGGAGTGAGGACGATATTGTTGAAAATTATCCCAGCGTTGTACATGAAGACATTGAGGCGTGTCACGCGTATCAAGAAAAGGTGACACGTGCGTCTGTTAGCAGATGAAAATTTCAACAGAATAGAAGTAGAAATGCTTCGTTCTCGTGGACATGATCTCGTATGGATAGAGGAAGAAACGCCTGGGATTGATGACCAAATGGTGCTTTCTCGTGCTACTTCTGAAGGTAGGGTGCTTCTCACATCCGACAAAGGACATTTCGGGCGTCTAATTTTCCGACACAAACAGAAAGCTCCCTTCGGAGTTATCCTATTCCGCGTCCGACGTGATAACCGTTCACCATCGGAGGTAGCACAAATTATGGCAAATGTAGTGGAAAGTCGATCAGACTGGACAGAAAACTTTTTCGTCGTTCATAATGAAAACGACATCCAACAGAGACCTATGCCAAGTTAGCGATTCTTCCCCCGCCAAGTTCATCTCCGGTGAGATCGACGTATCCGAACTTGATATTGATACTGCCCCTAAAAGCAATTGACAGATACAACACTACGGTGTATAATTACAACAAGGCAATTGGGAGAAAGCTTTAACAGCGAATCTAAACTCATTACGAACACAGGATCCCAAAGTGAACGCTCCTGACCAAAAACTCGTCCTGCCCAAACAGTTTGATAACGTCACAAAACGTGGAATCCGTAGAGATCCCAAAGGGTTCGTCACGACGCTCCTCGGTATAGAAGCAGACGAGTTTGAAGTTATCGAAACCGAGCAACTCTCAATGAAGACGCACTTGGCTGATAGTTTTATACGCATTGCCACCGGGAGCGAGCAAGCCATTGTACATTGTGAGTTTCAGACCCACGACAGTCGGGACGCACCGATGCCCTTCCGAATGGCAGGTTACATCGGTAGTGCTATAGGGTTTTACAGACTCCCAATCTATTCTCATGTTGTTTACTTGCATCCAAACGCTGGACGTACCGACCCCGGACTTTACGTCCAAGAGGTACCGGGGTATAATATCGGCATCCAATACCGTGTGCTAAGACTCACTGAAATGGATGGGCAAACCTTTCTGGAAGCGAACCGCGCTGGACTGTTCCCGTTTGCCGCCTTGATGAAACCACCTGATTCTCTGGAGACACCGGAATGGATAGCGCATTGTGCGCGTACAATTGACACAAGTACAGAAGACGAATCGCAAAAGAGAGAAGCACTCGCGGACTTAGCGATTCTCGGGGGATTGGTTTACGATTCTCAAACCATCCGCGAGGCAATATCGGAGGGTACCATGCAAGAATCTTCTATAATCCAATACTTTACTGAGAAAGGCATCGAACAAGGCATCGAACAAGGCATCGAACAAGGCATCGAACAAGGCATCGAACAAGGCAAAAAACAGTATGCCGTTGAGGCGATACTCGCAGTGTTGGATGTCCGATTTCAGACCGATGTCGCAGAGAAACTAAAGCCTTTTCTTGGTGCCATTGACGATCTACAACGTCTGGATCAGTTACACCGTGTCGCCGCACGCGCATCAAACATTGATGAGTTCACGCAGGCACTTTTGAATCTCAAAAACTAAGCTGTGCCCAAAGTTTAATCCTGATATAAAGGTGAAACCCATGTCCGAACAGAAAGCGTTTTTAAAAAAAGTTCATATCAAAAATTTTCTCAGTTTGCGGAATGTTACGCTTCCGCTTAAGCCTTTGACAGTGCTCGTCGGACCCAATGCCAGTGGGAAGTCAAATATTTTGAGTGCTTTACGTCTTTTGAAACAAACGATCATTGTTGAAGAACCGCCTACAGTCAAAGTGATTCAAAATTGCTTATGGGCAGGTCAACCAAATCCTGTCACTTTCCAATTGCACTCCGAAATAGAAAATAATCCAGTTTTGTATGATTTGAAACTTAGATCAGAGACTGAACGTCGTTTCTTTTCGGAAAAGTTGTTCGTTAAAAATGTCAAAATTATATCTCTTCAGGAAGGGCATGGCGAGATTAACGATGAAAGTGGTAAAAATCAGACTATGTACACATGCAGGCCTGATAAAATCACTTTAGGCTATGCTATTAAATATGGGAACAATTCCGCTACTAGTGCTTTTACAGAGTATATTAAAGAATGGAATTTTTATGACTTTCAACCAGAAGTCATGGGGGAGTATTTCCAATCGTTGCCGTTTGGTGCAGATCCAGACTTTGCAGGACGCCAGTGGTTTCACGGATCTCCAAGCCTTAGTGAGGACGGTTTGACATATTCAAAGTTACTCTCGTTCTGGCACAAAAGCGCGCCGGAATTATTTGATAATGTTAGTAATTCGCTTGCAGCTTCTACCAATATAAATATAGGCTATCGCACTATTAATGGAGTTAACAGACTCTGTCTTTTAGAGAGGTATAAAAATCCTATACCTGTGGAAAGAGCATCTGATGGGACATTGCGTCTTATCGCTTATTACATCTTGCTCAATCAGTATGAATTACCGCCTCTTATTGCGATTGAGGAACCAGAGCGGAACCTGCATCCCGGTGTATTAAAGGAAATTGCCTATGTGCTTGAGCGAATTGCGGAACGAACACAAGTCATTATCACAACCCATAGTTCGCAGCTCCTTGACACCTTCAGTTCTGAAAGTTTATCTGATTGGCTTGGTGTTTTACTCTTACATAACCCGACCGGACTTGGCACAGAAGTCATTAATATTGAAGAGATTCGGCATGAGCGTAAGGCTTTAGACAGTTGGATCATAGATTTTGGGGTCGGTAGTGCCATTTTCTATAGTGAACTTCTGCAAGACTTGATGGAGAAATCTGAATGGCAAGCGTAAGAATTTGGACTTTGGAATCCGATAATGATGACAAAGTTGTGAAATGTTTGGCAAATAAATTAGCGGAACATTTACATCTTGAAAATATATCTGTCCGCACTGCTAGTAAAAAAGATGTTCCTAAAGGTGGAGATAAAGGATTAGCGATAGCGACTCAGACTTATCTCAAGCAAGAAGATTATGTCATTTTCGTCATTGACAATGATGGCCCCATGTCGCGACATCAACGAGATCAACAATCAAATTCGCTTGTCAACCAGATTCAGCGAATCGTTAATAATCACAATTTTGCGGGCAAAGTATTTTTTGCTCCGGCTATTCATGAACTTGAAGCGTGGTTGTTAATTGATTGTCTTGGGATTGCCTGCTATTTTGCCAGTAAACGGTCGCTGTACAAGGACAATTGTCGTGATAAGGTATTAGCAAACAAATCTTTTGCAGCATTGGTCAAGAATTATCAGAAAGGCGATACGGAAAAAATCGTCGAAACGGTACCGGGTGGCGACGGTCCCAAAGAGTACTTGGAAGAGTTTTCTGAACGAGTTTTGCTTGAACTCAATCCAAATATGCCACAAAGGAATATCCGTGATAAACGATATCATGAAAGGATATCTCCTGATGTCGCTGATCATGTAGTCATTGACAGGGAAACATTGCGTCGCAACAATTCCCTTCGCGAGTTAGGAAATGTGTTAGCCCAATTCGAGTGAAGGGTAATTATGATAAGCGTCCGAGTCTGGAATTTAGAATCTGACCGAAATGCAAGAGTGGTCAAGTTTTTGGAAAATGAATTTTTCAGATATAGGCAACTTGCATATCTCGCTATCCGAACAACGGGGAGAAGTGCTCTCGGTAAGTGTCACAGGAAAGGTGCGACTTTAAAAGAGAGTGTAAAAAAAGCGATTCAGCATTATCTCAAACAAGACGACTATATTATTTTCGTTACTCACCCCGACCAACCAGAACCGTTGGAATCAAAATCGCTTGTTGAGCAAACCAGAGGAGTCGTCAAAGATAGCGATTTTTCTGATAAAATTTTTTTCATGCCGGATATTCAAGAATGTGATGACGTTATACCAACAGAGTGGCAGCACATCGTTTCATGTTTCCGGACCGAAGTTGAAAATGAGCGTAAATGGCTTCGGGAAGAATGGGATAGAACCGTAGCATACTTCCACAATATTTTTGCGGATATTCCAGAGGAAGAAGTAATACGCGATTTTGAGGAAGCACTTGCAGAGGTGAGACGCGAGCGCGCCGAAGCCGCGGATATTCACAAATAAATTCTGAATCGAGCAGGTTACAATGATTCAAATTTCCGAACCAATAACGCTTGAGAAATTATTACCACTGATACAAAAGTTGCCCAAAGTTGAACGTGAACAACTGCCTAAATCCCTTGAAGAGGCATCACAGTTGGATGCCGCGATTCTACTCTATCAAGAAGATGAAGTAACACTTGGAAGAGCTGCTGAGTTAGCAGGGATTCACCGTTTCGAGTTTGAAGAGGCTTTGGCAGCAAGAGGTATCTGGAAAATCGTTGAAGTTGATTCAGCAGAAGCATCGAAGGCGCGAATTTCCGCCATCAAACGCCTTCACAAATCCAATCCGAACAAATGAATCTATACAGCGAAGACCAACTCATAGAACAACCCGCCATCAACCTACTTAAAGAAATCGGATGGGAGACGCTAAACTGCTACAGCGAATTTGAACAAACGGAAGAGAGTCCGCTCGGTAGACAAACCAAATCCGAAGTCGTCCTAACTGCTCGACTGAAAACCGCGTTAAAACGCTTCAATCCTACCGCAACCGATGCTGCTATTGCCAAAGCAGTCGAAGAACTCACCCAATCCCGCGCAGTCATGAGTCCTGTCGAAGCCAACCGTGAAATCTATACCCTCCTGAAAGACGGCGTGAAAGTTACCCTTAGCGATCCAAACGGTGAAAGCGAAACCGTCGAAGTGCTGCAGACCATCGACTGGGACACCCCAGAGAATAACGACTTCTTTGCTGCATCCCAATTCTGGATCACCGGCGAGATGTACACAAAACGTCCAGATATAGTCTGTTTCGTCAACGGAATTCCGTTAGTCTTGATGGAGTTCAAACGGATTGATGTCCATCTCAAAGCCGCCTATGACGATAACCTCCGAGATTACAAAGACACCATCCCACACCTATTTTGGTATAACGCCTTTATTCTACTCTCTAACGGCACAGAGAGTAAAGTCGGGAGCCTTACTGCCGATTGGGAACACTTCGCCGAATGGAAACGCATTCACAGTGAAGACGAAACACCAGAGGTTTCTTTAGAGACGATACTGCACGCCCTTTGCACACCGCAACGATTGCTCGATGTTGTCGAGAACTTTATCTTGTTCATGGAAGTACAAGGCGGATTGATCAAAATCCTCGCCAAGAACCATCAATACCTCGGTGTCAATAACACGATTGAATCTCTGAAACAAATTGAAAATAACCACGGCAAACTCGGGGTCTTTTGGCATACACAGGGTAGCGGGAAAAGCATCTCAATGCTCCTTTTTGCACAGAAAGTGCTTAGAAAAATGCAGGGAAAATGGACCTTTGTTGTCGTAACCGATCGCAAGGAATTGGATAACCAAACCTACAAGACCTTCGCCAGTACGAGTGGTGTTCTGACACAGCAAGAGGTGCATGCAGAAGATATAAAACATCTCCGCCAACTCCTTAGTGAAGACCATCGCTATATCTTCACGCTTATCCATAAGTTCCAGACACAACGTGGCGAGAGGCATCCTATGCTCTCTGAGCGGTCAGACATCGTCGTCATCACAGATGAAGCACATCGGAGTCAGTACGATACACTCGCCTTGAACATGCGTACCGCCCTCCCCAACGCCGCATTCATCGCATTTACGGGTACACCGCTCATGGTTGGCGAAGAAAAAACAAAATCGGTATTCGGCGATTACGTGAGTGTCTACGATTTCAACCAATCTATTGTGGATCGCGCGACTGTGCCGCTCTACTATGAAAACCGTGTGCCTTCGCTACAATTGATAAATGAGGACTTCAACGAAGACATCGAACAGGTCCTTGAGGATGCCGAACTCGACGAAGCACAAGAGGCAAAGCTTGAACACGAATTCGCCAGAGAGTATCATCTTATCACACGGGATGAGCGATTGGAAACCATCGCTAAAGATATCGTTAAACACTTTATGGGTAGAGGTTATCAAGGGAAAGCCATGGTTATCTCAATCGACAAAGCGACTGCTGTCAAAATGTTTGACAAAGTGCAGAAATATTGGAAGCGTTTTATTAAGCAACTGAGATCCGAAGCAGCCACACGACGCGGTAGTGAAAAGGTCCACTTGCAAGACAGAATCCGCTACATGGAAGAAACCGACATGGCTGTTGTGGTCTCTCCGGGACAAAACGAAATTGACGAACTCAAGCAAAAAGGTGTAGACATCACACCGCACCGTACTCGTATGAACGCAGAGGATTTAGATACCAAATTCAAAGACCCCGAGGACCCCTTCCGAATTGTCTTCGTCTGTGCGATGTGGATAACCGGTTTCGATGTCCCTTCCTGTTCCACGATCTACCTCGACAAACCGCAGCGAAACCACACTTTGATGCAAACCATTGCCAGAGCCAACCGTATCTACGGTGATAAAAATAACGGCTTAATTGTTGACTACATTGGTGTTTTCCGTGATCTTGAAAAAGCGTTGGCGATTTATGCTATGGGTGCGGATCTGGAAGGAAACCAGAAACCGATTGCTGATAAGTCAGCACTGATTGAAAAACTCCGAGAGGTGATCGCCGAAATCACCGAATTCTGCCGAGGCATTGGTGTTGACTTAGATGAAGCCCAAACGGACGACGCATTTCAAAACATCGCCCAAATCAATGACGCAATGGAACGTATCCTGATTAACGATGAAACCAAAAAACGCTATCTACAACTCGCAACAAACGCCACCAAACTATACAAAGCGATTCTACCTGATCCAGATGCCCATGAATTTACCAGAACCTGTCAACTTATCCATATCATCGCGCAGAAAATCAGAAATTTGACACCACCCGCTGACATCTCCGAGGTCATGACAGAAGTTGAAGAGGTGTTGGATCTGTCCATTGCACCTGAAGGCTATCGCATTCAGATACCGGCTGAGGGATACGATACGGAGCCGATAGATCTAAGTCAGATTGATTTTGAACAGTTAAGCGAACGATTCAATACACAGCACAAACGCGTTGAAGCAGAGAGACTTAGAGGAGCAATCAACAGCAAACTCAGCGCAATGATCCGTCTCAACAGAAACCGTATGAATTATCAGGAGAAATTTGAGCAAATGATCGCAGAATACAACGCGGGTACTATCGGGGTTGCGGATTATTTTGAGAAGCTTTTTGATTTCGTTAATGACCTCAACGAAGAAGACCAACGCGCCAGTACTGAAGACCTCTCCGAAGAAGAATTGGCAGTGTTTGATCTTCTAACACAACGCGAACCTCATTTAACGGTGCCAGAGCGGAATGAAGTGAAAGATACTGTGAAGGAGATGCTTGAGACACTCAAACGAGAAAATTTAGGCTTGGATTGGCGGAAACATGCACAAGCGCGTGCACAAGTCAGACTTGCTGTTGGAAATATACTGGATAAAGGGCTGCCTCAACCTTACACACCAGAACTGTTTAATCAGAAATCCGAGGCGGTTTATCAGCACATCTACGACTCTTACTACGGTGAGGGGAAAAGCATTTATACCCGAAATTAGAGGCGCGGTTTCAAACCGCGCCCTTGATCTATTCCAGTGCCCTAACGACTATTCAATCTCACCGATCTCAATTAAGCGATCGTCCAGGGACCGTTCTGGGCCGGGTAAGTCCCCGAACAATGGACGGAAATATCCTGCACCTGCTGGCGACATCTGATACCGTTCGGCATCGTAGAACCGCAGGTCCAGACTTCTCCGAATAACGTGACCAGACGCATCCCGCTTTAAGACTTGCTCCAATGGCATGAGCGTAGGTTCAATACCCACCTCCGTCCGCGTAATCGTTGCGACACCGTTGAACATCCCGTCTGAGAGTGCTTGCACCGCCATAGCACCAGCCTTCATAGCGATGTCTCTATCCAAGGGTATCGGGCTACCGCACCTCTGGAGGTACCCAAGGATCAAGGCTCGGAACGCCGACTCCGAAATATCCGGGAGCCGTTTCTTCATCGCTTCAACGATAATCTCTGAGCATCCGCCCGGTTTCGTATGTCCGAAAGCGTCTAGCTCGGCTTCCGATGTAATCATCAGTTCGCCATCATCATTCCGAATACCCTCCGAGACAACGACAATAACATTGCCTTGTTCGGTGTGTTTTTCACGGATCGCTTCTGCCAGTTTATCCGGTTGATACGGTATTTCTGGGACAACGATCAGGTCAGCTTGCCCGTAAGCAGCAGATAACGTTAGCCAACCCGCATCTCTACCCATCGCTTCAACGACAATCACACGGTCATGGGAATAGGTCGTTGTCCGTAAGTCTCGGACGTAATTGATAACGCTATTTGCGGATGAAGGGAAGCCGGGACAGAAATAGTTCACCATCTTAGAGTAGTCAACAGCGTCCCCCTCTGGTGGATTAACACCGACATCGTTATCAATGGTTTTTGTCACGAATGTGGTTGTAAATTGATCAGACAGTGCTGTGCCAACCGTTAAGGTATCATCTCCACCGATTGGAATGAGTCCGCTAATGTCGAGTTTTTTAAGATTCTCTACTGCCTCATCTAACTTATTATCTTTAATCAGGTTCGTGCGTGAACTCTTTAGAAGCGTGCCGCCTCTATTTTCGTCAATCAGATCGGGGGTCAGCGTAAAGTAACGGCCTCCTTTCAAAACCCCACGCCAGCCCTCCATGAATCCGATGAGTTCAAAACCGAGTTCCTCGGCTTTCAGTGCGATGCCTTTAAGGGTAGCGTTGAGCGCACTCGTATCGCCACCCCCTGTTAAAACACCAATCTTTTTTTTCATGTAAAACTCCTTTATGATAGAAGATAATAACTACTTAACAACTTCAAGTAGAACCGGCTTATCCAAGGCGAGTGCCTTTTCAAACATCGGTTTAAAATCGTTTGGATCTTCAACGCGTAACCCGACTGCACCGAAGGATTCAGCAAATTGCACAAAATCCGGATTTACCAATTCAACACCGATGCGTTTACCGAACCGCCGCAGTTGTCCGCGCTCAATTGAGGTATATTGGTTGTCGTTCATCACAAGTGTCACAACGGGAAGGTTATACATCACCGCGGTTGCAAGATCCGGACACGTCATTAAGAACCCACCATCACCGCTCAGCGCGACGACTTTCCGCTCTGGATAAGCAACCTGCGCGCCAATAGCACCCGTCAATCCGATGCCCATTGCCACAGAGACACCGGAGAAGATGTAACTCCCCGGGTGATAACATGGGAAATGTGCCAGCGCACCATAACCGGTGATGTTAACGTCAACTGATAAGATCGCATCACGGGGCATCACCTCGCGCATCTCTTGAAGAATTTGAGGACGTTCAATCGCCGTGAATTGGCGGCGTAATTCGCGTAAACCTTCACCCCAACCGCCTGTCCGTTTCTCATCGTTGAGTGCGGCGTTCAACTGACGTAAAACCAGTTTCGGATTCGCACCGATGCCGACAGTCGCGGGATATTCCTTGTGAATCTCGTCGGGGTCGGCTTCAATATGCAACAGCGGTTGTGGAATCTTGAGGCTCCAGTTACCGGTATCGCGGTAGTTAAATCGGGTGCCAACAGCGACGATGAGGTCGGAGGCGTTCATCGCTGCTTGCGCAACGCCGTCTCGGAAGATACCGATGGAATGCGGCGAGTCTTCCGGCACTGAACCTTTTCCAAAACCCGTCATCACGATGGGCGCGTCCAGCAGCTCCGCGAACGCAAGTATTTCTGCAGTCGCGCGCGTATGATTGATACCGCCGCCTGCAATAATCAGTGGGTGCTCTGCTTTACTGAGGAGTGCTATGGCAGCATCAATATCTTGGGGAGCTGCTGTCGTCTGAATGCCGTTGTTCCAGGGCGGAATCGGGAGATCAGCTTCTGCATCCAACGCATCTTTTGCGAGTTCAATCAGGACAGGTCCAGGCCTCCCGGAGCGTAACGCACTAAAACTTCTATTGACCGCACCCGGAATCTGATCGACGCGATGCACAATCTCCAGATGTTTCGTCATCGGCGTGAAAGCGGCTCTCTGATCCAAACCGTGAAAACTTTTCTTCGGATCCCGTTGCGCCAAGTAGGATGGGTTCTGTCCGGTAATCCAAAGCACCGGTGACGAAGCAGTATTCGCTTCACCAATACCGACAGAGGCATTATTTGATCCAGGACCCGGCACAGTCATACAAACACCGACATCGCCAGTAGCACGCGCATAACCATCCGCCATAAACGCCGTACCGCCTTCATGTCGTGTAACATAGTGCTGGATATTGGCTTGGTTGTTGTATAATGCTTCGTAAACGGTATCTAAATGATTTCCCGGTAAGCCAAAAATATCTTTAACACCTTGTGCTTTCAAACATTCGACAAAAATATCGCCACCTGTCATAATTGCTCCTTTCGTATTCTTAAAATGATAGAAACTGTCTTAGTCGCAATTCCACTATTCTATGATACCACGAAGAGTCGTCCCTGTTTAGGTGTGAATACACTATTTAGATATGTCTTCTCATCAGCGTGCCAAAACGCAATGCTTTCTTTTTTTGATTGAAACAGATCAAACTCCGAAACACGCGCCGCCTTCCGTTGTATCTCAATCAAGGTCTCCATCGGTTCACTGCTGGTGTTGAACAGATAGAAAATTTCGGAGGCTTCTGCTTCTCTATGGAGTACGAGGACGCTATCCGTCGGATCGTTCTCCGGTTTTACATACACTGAGACGATACGAGGCACCCATTTTCCGAGACGTTTTTCAAGTTTCACTGCTTTCTCGTCCGGCGGACCTCGCAAGATCGTTGTGCGTCGTCCAAAGATAAGTTGTTCAAGTGGATACGGTTCAAGTCCGATCTGACCGTTCAGTAGATACGGCGTAGGTTCATCTACGATCAATCTACCTTTTGCTTTCGTGAATGCCTTTAGGCGTTTGACGGTTTCTTCTTGAAGCGATATGCAACTCGGTAGCAACACAACGTTATAAATCTCTCTGGTGTCCGTTCCGTTGTTAGGGAAGCAGAGTCCCCCCCTTTTACAACCCCGTTTTCTCGCGACGGCAGCATCTATAATCTCTGCGGCACCGAGTTCCTGCTCCGAGACAATTCTGAAGTCGTAACCCAGTTCCCATACACTTTGGCACAACCACCCCCACGCTTTTGTGATGCCGCTCCACGATTTCTCATCGGGTTTTGTCCAGAGGCTCTGCGTCGGTGCTATCATCAGGATTGGTCGCTTCGGATAGCCGATTGCTAACCCTTGTGGGACACTATCAGCGGCACTGTTCCTGTTCATCCATAGATTGAAACCGAGACTTGCATCTTCAAGGAGTCGCGATGTTGGTGTACGCGCATCCGTTTTGTTGCTTTTTTTTCGGGCAATACCGGCGTGTTGCGTGTTGCTGCATGCCCATTTAGCAACGACGAATCGCTTCGGTGTATCTATTTCGGTGGTGTTCAGAATAGGAAAATCTACTTCTGCGAGCATGGATCCTAACTCAAACTCCAATGTCTTAGCACTCGCCGAGAGGTTTAAAGCGAACCGCAGTCCTTCTTGATGGCAAAAGTCGCGCAAGCCTTGAAGGAAGCAGGTCGCGAATCGCGTCGTCAATGCTTGCCAAAAAGTGTTTCTGACAGCCCCTGAGTTGTAAGTTTCGTAGAACACCAACGGCAGGTACGCTGCGAGTGTCACTTCCGCTGCCTCCAGTAGGACAGGACTCCACGGCACTGATGATGTCCCAGCTCCTAAGACGCTCGTTAAAGACAAAAACTTCGGTGGTTCACAGGTAAAACCGATGAGGTGTTGCTTGCCGTGAGTTTTTAAGTAGCCTCTCAACAGTCGCTCTATAAACTGAGATACCCCTTGGTCACTTAGCAGGTCGTCTGCTGTTCCTTCTGTCTGATAGAGGTTAATCACTGTCCGTCCACGAAGCCGTTCTGCAATTGTGAGGTCACCTGCCACACAGCGTTGAACGTAATCGCTGATGTTGTAACACGGCTCAGCCGCGTGCGGTTCCGCTATTAAATAGTATTGATTAAATTCTATCCCGCCTGATAATTGGGAGTCCCGAAATAAGGATTGGATCGTTGTCGCTGTTTCCGCATTACCGAAGGATAAATCTGTGGCGTTCAACTGATAGCGTGTTTGCAATAAGGCGGACGGCAACGCAATCCATGTGTGTTTGCTCCGTCGTAATTCCGCCTGATGTGCTGCTGCATCTCGTGTCCTTTGCCACGATAGTACACTTCCCGCGCTAAAAGCATCCGTCTGCACAACTACCAGCTCCTATCCCAGAGCCATTCAATTCTCCATTTTCCGATCGAATCTTTACCACCAGGCCCGGTAGGTGCGGTTTGGAACCGCACCGGCACCGGTAAAAAAGACGTAAAATACAATAATTTCTTAAAATTGAATGGCTCTGGCTCCTATCCAAAAAATTTGCAACTGTTCAATACTTTGTGATATACTTTTAATACTGAAGATATGTACAGGTTCGTAACTTTTCGATTTTTATACTAAAAGTTTAGCACACCTTCGGAATTCATGCAATCAAAAGTTTTCTATCTGACTCGCCCGACAAACTGTAATCCGGGTGCTTCGCATTAGACTTTGACATCTGCCGAACTACGCTAAAAGGAATAACTATGAGGCTTTTAGAAAATATCATATCAGCACTTTCCGTTCTTCGGGCGAGCAAGTTACGTACCGTTCTCACGCTCTTAGGCATTACCATTGGTATTGCGGGGATCATTGCGATGATGTCTTTTGGCGCAGGTGCTGAAAAACTTATCATGGCGGAATTTGAGAAGATCGGGGGCCCCAGTATGTTCGGCGTTTACCGCCCCGGACATATCCGCAAAAATGGGCGCTGGCAACGCAACACCAGTCCACACCACCTTGAGATGGACGATCTCCGCGATGTCCTTGTAGAATGCCCCTCTGTTGAAGTTGCGACTGTCGAAGGCAGCTACTATATCAATCTCGGTATTGATGGCAAATTTCAAAAAACCTATCTCCGCGCAACAACAAACGAATACCAAGCCGTTCGCGAATGGCGGACTGAGTATGGTAGATTCCTCGCTGATACCGATATGGATGCGTGGACGAAAGTGTGTGTCATCGGCTCAAAGATCTGGAAAGAGCAGTTTAAGGGACAAGACCCCATCGGCAAAGAAGTTATCATTAATAACTTTGGGAACAACAAACGCTTTACGGTCATCGGCATTATGGAGAGCCGCGGCGACGGTTTAGAGCGCGGCAAAAGCGACGACAATATGCTCTTCATTCCTATCACGACCGCACAAAAACGGTTTTGGGGACACGATCACGTTGGGCATATCATGGTGCGTGCCAAAAGTCCGTTTGTGGTCGATCAGGCTCTCAAAGAGGTCAAGACCGTTATTACGCACAACCATGGTGGCGACGACACTTTTTTCCGAACATGGTCCGCTAAACAGGGCATCGCAAACGCGAAAAGAATGATCCTTATTATAGAGACGGTCTTAGTCGTGATTGCGTCTGTCTCTTTGATTGTTGCGGGTATCGGGATTCTTAATATCATGCTCGTCTCCGTAACGGAGCGGATCCCAGAGATTGGACTACGAAAAGCGGTCGGTGCCAAGGGTTTTAACATCCGAATCCAGTTCCTCACAGAATCTGTCCTCTTATGTTTGATTGGCAGCCTACTCGGGATCGCTTTCGGCGCGATCGCCGGGAGAGGCTTTGCTTGGGTAGTCGGCAAGTTTTTAGATGAACTGGCATGGCCCTCAGTGATTACCCCAGAGGCAGTGCTAATCTCTGTCGGTGCGGGTGCTGCCGTCGGCATCTTCTTTGGCTATTACCCCGCCAGCCAAGCCGCCAAGATGACTCCCATTGATGCTATCCGCCATACATAAGGAAACCAAGCGTGCATATACTGGAGAATTTAATCTCAGCGTTTTCCGTCCTCCGCGGAAGTAAACTCCGCACAGTCCTCACCCTCTTAGGGATTACTATTGGTATTGCAGGGGTCATCGCCATGATGTCTTTTGGCGCAGGTGCCGAAAAACTCATGATGTCAGAATTCGAGAATATCGGCGGCCCCAGTATGTTCGGCGTTTACCGACCCGGATATATTCGGAAAAACAACCGTTGGCAGCGCAACACCAGTCCACATTATTTGGAGATGCAAGATCTGTACGACATTCTGGCGGATTGCCCGTCCGTTGAGGTCGCCACTGTCGAAAGGAGTCATTTCATCAACTTTGAAGTTGAGGGCAAGCATCGACAGACCTACATGCGCGCAACAACGAATGAATACCAAGCCGTCCGTAGATGGAAAGCAGAATACGGCAGGTTCCTCGCCGATACCGATATGGATTTCTGGAATAAAGTTTGTGTGATTGGTGCGAAAGTCTGGAAAGAACAGTTTAAAGGACAGGATCCGGTTGGTAAAGAGGTCAGTATCAACAACAGACGTTTTACCATTATCGGCATCATGGAGAGTCGCGGCGACGGATTGGAACGCGGCAGAAGCGATGACAATATGATCTTTGTCCCTATCACGACTGCCCAAACCCGTTTTGGTGGACGGAATCGCGTCGGTGCGATCATGGCACGCGCCAAAAGTATTGATGTCGTTGAGCAAGCACTCAAAGAGGTCAAAACCGTTATTTCACGAAATCACGGTGGCGATGACACCTTTTTCCGAACGTGGAACGCAAAGAAAGGGATTGAAAGCGGGAAAAGAATGATCTTTATCATAGAGTCCGTTTTGGTAGTTATCGCGTCTGTCTCCTTGATTGTTGCGGGTATCGGGATTCTCAATATCATGCTCGTTTCCGTAACAGAACGGATCCCGGAGATTGGACTGCGGAAAGCAGTCGGTGCCAAGAGTCTCGATATCCGCTTACAATTCCTGACGGAATCTGTGCTGTTATGTCTGATTGGAAGTCTGCTCGGTATCACGTTGGGTGCTTTGGTAGGGAACGGTTTTGCTTGGATAGTCGGCAAGTTTTTGGAAGATTTATCGTGGCCCGCTGTAATTACGTTGAAAGCCGTCCTGATCTCTGTCGGTGCGGGTGCAGCCGTCGGCATCTTCTTCGGTTATTACCCCGCCAGCCAAGCCGCGAAAATGACTCCTATTGATGCGATTCGGCATACGTAAACACTTATAGTAAAATCGAAAAATAAGTTTACACTTTCAACCCCCGGTAGGTTCGGAATGTAATACAAGGAATGGATTTAGTCTATTCCCAGACTAAATCCCCTAACCGAACCGATGTTGAATGTCCAAGTAATTATAGAATCTACTATAATACCAAATTTGGGAGGAGACAACTGATGCTTAATACGCAAACAACCCGTGAGGCTATCCAAGAAATACTGGTGCCCGATACGATGACGCTGGAGGAATTTCTCGAAAACGACTTAGAAGGGTATGAATATGTAAAAGGAGAATTAGTCCCGATGCCTCCCACGTCAATGAAACACGGTGAGATAAGCAGCAACGTTAGCCTCCATTTGAGCTTGCACGTCTTTGAACATCAGCTCGGACGTTTGTATATCGCAGGCACAACATTTCAATTGGATGACCGAGCAGTAAAGCCAGATATTGCGTTTGTTTCAACAGATCGATTACCCGAAAATAGAGAGCAGGCATCACCTATCCCGCCGGATTTGGCGGTTGAAGTCGTCTCGCCATCAGACAAACACTATGATGTCACCGAAAAAGCACTCGCCTATTTGAGAGCAGGCACGCGCCTTGTCTGGGTGATTGAACCCGTCGCAAAAACAATAATGGTCTACCGATCCGAGACCGATTCCACTGTGCTGAACTATGAGGACATATTGACAGGTGAGGATGTTGTCGAAGGATTTTCATGTCCAGCCGCACAACTTTTTGAATAGATTTTAAGGAAAACAATGCCTATTTTCAGATTAGAGAAATTAGATGGAGACGACATGTCCAAGGCGGAACTCGTCATCGCGCAAGAAACGGACCTTGAACTTGAACGCTATCTGGAGGACTGGCTTGAAAACAGTCCACTCGCTCTTGCCCAAGAGTCCATCCTCTGGATTGGCAGGCAAACGAGTGCCAAAGATGAAGATGGCACCATTTATTCTGATTTGATTGGGATTGATTCAAATGGAAACCTTGTTATTGCTGAACTAAAAAAAGGGCGGACCCCGCGGGATATCATAGCACAGTTGCTTGACTATGCGGCATGGGCAGATGGTCTTTCAGAATCCCAGATTCGTGAGATAGCTGAAAATTACTTTGAAACTCGTGGTGTGTTCCAAGGAAAAACTTTTGATGATGCCTTTAAGGTAGTATTCGAGATACCTGAAACTGACGAACTGCCTCCACTTAATCGGGGCTTGCGTTTATTTATAGTGGCAGAAGAAATTCCATCGCGAGTAGCGCGGGTTTGCCGATTTCTCCGAGCTTCACACGATATGGATATTAGCTGCATAGATGTTTCCACCTTTGAAACAGAATCTGGTGAAGTACTCGTCAGTACGGAAACGGTTGTTGGAGATGAAGGCTTCGCTTCCCCTAAAGTCCAGCAACAACATGTTTCACCTCCTACGAGATGGTCGGGTGATAAGCCTTTTGATCAGGTAATATTGGAAACGGTAGAGGCGTTAATGCAAGGAGATAAAGAATTTTTTACACTCAAAGAAGTCCGTAGACTTATTTCAGAGAAGTATACTGATTTCACTCCCAGTAGAGTTGACTACCAAGTTTATTCCGATTGTGTTAACTTTCCCACGCGCAGTGATTATCCTAAAGGCACTGATAGGTATTGGCGAATATCAAGAGGAAAATTCCGGCTTTGTGATCCTGAGAATGGCAAGGTGAAAAGTGATGGCAAGGTCAACTGATGAATAAGCCAAAAATAACCTATTTTGAACAAGAAGATATATTACATCTCGTGATTTCCGATGAACCCGAAAGTAACAGTTTAGAGTTAAGTCTCAATATCACAGTTGAATTGAATGACGACGGCGAGCTTATCGGGATTGAAATTCTCAATGCAAGTGCTTTCATCCAAGATATGGCGTGTAGGTTGGGTTGAAACGGAGTTGAAACCCAACGCTATGCTAAGTCCTTGAATACATAAAGGTGCCCAAAATTCGCGAAATCTGTGAAATCCGCGTCAATCCGCGATTTGCGGCGTACTCGCCCAAATGCGACCTGCATTCAGACGAAACCATTGACATAAATCCATGCAACAAACGTTCCTATCCCTCCATACCCCTCCCACAGAAGGCATAAAATACATCGGTTCCAAACTAAAACTTATTCCACAAGTGCTGGAACTCGTCAAGAAAGTTAACGCCAAAACAATCCTTGACGGCTTTGCAGGCACAACCCGCGTCTCACAAGCACTCGCCAAACTCGGATATACCGTTATCTGCAACGATGTTGCGCCATGGTCAGAAGTCTTCGGCACGTGCTATCTTCTCAACGCGAAACCGAAAGAAGTGTATCAACCCCTCATTGATCACCTCAACGCCGTGCCACCTGTTGACAGCTGGTTCACAGAACACTACGGCGGACACGCTAACGGTGGCAACGCCATCCAAGCAGACGGGCTCAAAAAACCGTGGCAACTCCACAATACCCGTAAACTGGATGCAATACGTCAGGAGATCGAGGACTTGAATCTTGATTCGGTCGATAAAGCGGTGGCTCTTACAAGCCTGATGCTGGCACTTGACCGCGTTGACAACAGCCTCGGTCACTTTTCCGCGTATCTCAAAGAATGGGCACCCCGTGCTTATAAAAATTTAGTGCTTGAAGTACCAGAAGTTTTCACATCAGAGGAAGAGCATCAGGTTCACCAAAGCGACATCTTTGAACTCGTGCCGCGTGTCTCCGTAGACCTTGCATACTTCGATCCACCCTACGGTTCAAACAACGAGAAGATGCCTCCGTCCCGTGTCAGATATGCCGCCTACTATCACCTCTGGAAAAGCGTTGTGCTCTTCGATAAACCCACCCTTTTCGGCAAAGCAAAACGGCGAGAGGATACATCTGACCCGCTCGCCGCATCTGTCTTTGAAGAATTCCGAACGAACACCACCGGTCATTTCATCGCTGTTGAAGCCATCGCAACGTTAATCCGCGAGACACAAGCGCGTTGGATTCTGCTGTCCTACAGTTCCGGGGGGCGCGCGACTGCAGAGCAGCTGAACGCAGTCATGCAAGACAACGGAAAACTCCTGACTGTCCTTGAACTCGACTATAAGAAAAACGTCATGGCGGGTATGAGTTGGACGCATGCATGGATAAACGCAGCCGAGAAACCGAACCGAGAATTCCTTTTTCTTCTGGAGAAAAATTGAAATCACAGTTTCAGCGGCTGTGAAATATCCTTGCAAAATGCTTTAACTCTCGGATGCTCCAGCACTTCTGGATTCAGAATATATGCCGGGGCACGTCCTTGAATCGCGTCTGTAACCTGCTCAATTGTCCGAAGATCCAACCGAATCCCAGATTCAACAGTCATGCCCGCGTTATGATTCGTAGAGATAATGCGCGGGTGGTCTTTATGAATCGCTCGGGGTCCGTTAACTGGATCATCTACAACGTAATACCATAACTGATTTTCGCTGACTGCACGGTTTGCTGCTGCATCGTCAACGAGGTTTCCACGCGACGGATTAATGAGCGAGGCATGCGGTTTCATAGCGCAGAGTTCCTCATAGCCGACAACAGTATCCGCACCCGATAGATGGAGAGATACAGTATCGCTCTCCTTAAAGAGGGTCAGCGGTGTATCGACAGCCTCAGCACCAAATTCCGCGGCAAGCTCAGCGATATCCGGACGGATGTCATAAACCAAGAGCCGCCCTTCCTCACCGAGAAGCGGTCGCGCACGGCGAGCAACCTCTTGCCCAATCCGACCAAAGCCGTACAAACCGAGCGTAGAACCCATCACCTCATGGGTCTTGATGAGTCCGAAATTGCCACTGTGAGAGGCTCTATTGAGCGTATAGACACGCTTCAGAGTAGCGAACCACTGTGCAATCGCATATTCAGCGACGGTTACCATGTGTTCAGGAGCAATTGTGACAATGACACCGGACTCAGTCGCCAAATCAACATTAACGGTTTCATAGCCGACACCCCACCGCGCAATGATTCGGAGCGATGTCGCTGCTTGATAGAAGCTTTCATGAAAGGGCACTCCGCCTGCGATCACGCCAACAACACCATCGGCATGTTCCGCTGTCAGTTCCGGTGGATGGATACTCAACTCGCCAAGTTTCTGCAAATCTGCCAACGCCGCCCGGCGTTCCGCAGTATCGAACTCAGTATTTTCAAAAATAGGAGATAGTAAAATTTTGGTTTCCATAGGTTTATGTGATTAGCGGCTGATACGCACGCCTCCCGCTGCCATCGCTTTCTCTGCCTCTTCTGCCGTTGCCCAATTGAAGTCGCCCGGGAAGGTATGCGCCAAGGCGGAATACCCGCCAGCGAAATCGACAGCCTCTTGCGGCGATTTGCCGTTCAATAGACTATAAATCAACCCTGACGAGAAGCTATCACCACCACCGACACGGTCAACGAGTTCTAAGTTTTCATAGATACGTGACAGATAAAATTCTGAGCCATCAAACAGCAGTGTCCGCCAATCGTTGAGCCAACCGGTTTTCGCATCGCGTAACGTTGTACCGATCATCTCTATATTCGGAAAGGTATCTTTGACGCGCTGCGCAACCGCTTTGTAACTCTCCGGTTCAAGTTTGCTATAGGATTCGGTTGCGCCTTCCGCTGCGAAACCGAGTGATTTCTCAAAGTCTTCCTCGTTCCCGATGAGAACAGAGACATGCTCCATCATAGGGCTGTTCGCTGCCTGTGCTTCCTCTGCACTCCACAACTTGGAACGGAAGTTGAGATCATAACTGGTTTTAACACCTGCTGCCCGCGCGGCTTGAAGTGCTTCTGCCGAGACCGCAGCTGCGGATTCTGACAACGCCGGTGTAATCCCACTCAGATGGAACCACCGCGCATTGCTAAAAATAGATGCCCAATCAATTTCACCGGGTTGCACTTTCGAGATTGCCGAGTATCCGCGGTCATAAGTGACACTACTTGCCCTCGGGCCCGCTCCCATTTCGAGGTGATAAAACCCGTTCCGCTCAAAGCCGACGCCGTCAAAGTCCACCCAGACGATGTTAGACATGTCCACACCGAGTTCGCGTCCCTTGTTACGGATATAGCGCCCCGACCAGTTATCCACGAGCCGTGATACCCATGCTGTCTGCAATCCGAGTTGTGCAGCATTAACAGCGACGTTCATCTCCGCACCGCCAGCCGTGATTGACAGCGATGTCGCGTTCTCAAGCCGCATAAACTCCGGTGAGGTGAGACGAATCATCGCTTCTCCAAACGTGACTAAATCATACATATCGTTTATTCTCCTGTTTTGATGTCTGTTGTGTTCTGGTATTCGTGATAAAGGTTTTCAATACACTGTCCACAGAAACAGTAGACCCTACCGTATCCGCCGATCTCTTTTTCAAGCAGTTGGTTCATCGGGAACTCTTCTTGGCAGACCGCGCAAATTTCTATGGGGTCTTTGGGCGCATCCGTTTCATCACCCTTTTTCTGCCGAGACGTGAAATGCAGAATCAACCAGACGACGATAGGTGTAAAAATTACAAAAATAGCAAATAACATTGTGTGCTTCCTCATAAAGACGTACAGCAACTATAATGCCTATTACTATAGTTGATAACCCCGAAGATGTCAACGGAAATTGTTTTGATTTATTCGTGGCGGTTGTGGTAAAATATGGGCAGCGTGGCGATTCGGTAGAACGGTATTAAGAAGTCGGCTGTTGGTGTTCCAAACACACGTCAAATCCAAAACCGCCACGCAACCGCAAGGAAACTTAAAAAAATGTCAAAAATAGCACACGTAGATGTTTATCCGACTGCCGTCGGGATGAAAGATGTCTTTAATATCGGCACCGGCTTCGTCGGAGACACCGGATCCGCAGGCGACCATGTCTTCGTCAAAATCACAACAGACGATGGCTATGCCGGTTGGGGCGAACAACGCGCCCTCCCGTCGTGGAGCTACGAGACGACTGAATCCATCACAACAACGATTCGACATCATATCGCCCCGTTACTTCTCGGACAAGATCCGCTGAATCTCAATGTCATCTACCGTGTTATCTATGACGCTTTGAAACCCGCTGTCAGCAACGGACACCCTTTTGCCAAAGCAGCAGTGGACATCGCTTTGCACGACCTGTGTGGACGTATCCTTGATGTGCCAATACATACCCTTTTTGGTGGAAAACGCCACAATACACTCCCGCTCTGTTATGCATTGAGTATTGATACACCCGAAATCATGGGACTGAAAGCGAAAGCCTTGGCACCCTGTTCCTGTTTTAAAGTCAAAGTTGCGGGGCACCCCGCAGCGGATGAAGAACGCCTGCGCGCCGTGCATGAGGCGATCCCAAGTGCGAAGCTTTGGATCGATGCGAATCAGTCCTATACGCCATCGAATGCCCTTGAGTTGCTAAAGCGCGTCGGAGACATCCGGGAAATCTACTGCATGGAGCAACCCGTGGCGAGCCAAGACTGGTTCGGCATGAAACGGGTTCGAGAGGACGCACCGGTCCCGATCGCTATTGATGAAGGCTGTTTCACCTACTTCGACTTGGCGAAAATAGCACGCTTGGGCTGTGCCGATGCCGTTGTTTTGAAGGTGTGTAAATCAGGAGGCTTAGCGGAGTGTCTCAAGAGTGTTCATGTCGCCGAAGCCAATGCGTTAGAACTCCTCGGTAGCGGGTTGACGGAAGCCGGTATCGGATTCATTGCCAGTGTACATCTCTTCTCGACTTTGGATCTTGTGCTTCCCGCGGAGCTCAATGCCCCTGCCTTTTTGGAAACGATGGCAGTGAGCGGCATCGAAATACACGATCATGTTGTGACGGTGCCAGATGGACCTGGACTCGGCGTTATACCTGATGAGGACTATATCAAGGCGAATCTCCTGAGAACTGAATATGCTTAAAGGCTTAAAATATTGCTTGACTTTTAGCCAAGGCTTTAGTGTGCTATTGTTAATCTGGAACAATTGCCCCCAAAGGAACATAAAATGACTGAAGACCAAAAGATTATACTTGAAACCATGAAACAGGGCTTTGAAGGGGTCACCCAAAGATTCAATGAAATTGAGGAGAACTTCGATAAAAGGTTCAATAATCCTGAAGGCCGCTTCGATACCCTTGAGGGTTGCTTCGACAAACTTGAATTTCGAGTTGATACCCAGGAGGACCGTTTGGGTAAATTTGAGGATCGTTTCGACAGGCTTGAGATTCGCCTTGATAAACTTGACGAGCATCTAAAAACGCTGGCAGTCACATTAACAAAGGCGACTACCGATATTGACTGGATAAAGAGAATTCGACTGTGGATTGGCGGAACTATACTTCTTTATTCTTGAAGCAGGTCTTCTTCAGCGGTTAACGGGCTACTTTATGGTCTTAAAATAGGTCAACTACCCAAGTCTAAAGACTTGGGAAACCTGTGAGAAGCGTATACCCAAGAATACCGATATATTCTGTATAGCCCCTATACCCATCAAACACAGGTGTCTACACAAGAGAACAAGATCAAAAGGCAGGCAGCGAAATAGATATGGTGGCACTGTGTTAGGAGACGGACTCGTCAAAAACACTTTGATAAAGCACGTCAAATACGGTCTCACACGCCTTGCGGGTGTGAATGCCAAAGGTTTATTCTCCATCTATACGCTCGAAGGGAAACGCTTGACAACAGGTGCGAAACGCAACGATTTTAGACTGCTCACACGCCTTAACTTTAACTACAGGAACGGGCGTTCCTCCCAAACCTACGAGGATTGGGTCCCCTGCCCGAAAATAGATGATTAGTAATGAAGGTGCTTGCGTGTTTTAACACACACGGCTTGGAAAGGAAAAGTGCAAATGGCGTATTCACGCTTGGACATCGCAAAAACGGGTGAGTCGTTGGCGGTTGCGCATCTCAAAGCGCGCGGCTATGATATCCTTGAACGGAATTACCGAGCCCTCCGCGGTGAGATTGATCTTATCGCACAAGATGGTGAGTTTATCGTTTTTGTGGAAGTTAAGACGCGACGCAGTCTCAAATTCGGGTTACCACAAACGGCTGTAACAACCCAAAAACAGCAACAGATTTCCAAAGTCGCTTTGGCATACCTACAAGCCAAGAATCTTTTTGACACGCCCTGTCGTTTTGATGTGATAGCGATTCATCTGTCTCCGGAGTTTGAGTTGTTAAAGCTTGAACAGATTGAGAGCGCGTTTGACTTTCAAACCAAAAGTAGATTCTGAACTGCCTTTCGTCAGCTTCAATACCTTTATAGGGCAGGAAAACGTAAAATCCGTTTCGCATTCCCACCCATAATATCTGCTAACTCCGCCTCAGATAGATTTGGTAGTAATTCTTCTATAACTGTAGTAAGTTTACCGTATCCGGGCTCTTCCAAAATCCACGGAAAATCGGTTGCCCACATCAATCGCTTTGCGCCAAAGCCGCTCAAAAGTCCATGGTGCCATCCCGCCAAATCTTTATAAGGGAATTCTTCCCCGCTAAAAGCATACTGACCGGAGAGATGTACATTAACATTTTCAAAGCGCGCGAGTCGGTAGGTGGTGTGCATAAAGAGGTTGTAACCTGTCACCTGTACCTGAGGTCTCCCGAATGCGTCCCAGCTGAATTTACCATTTCCTGGGCACACGGCGAGATGATTTAGCACAATCCGTACCTGTGGGAATGCTTGAATCAGGTATGGCAGGAGATGTGCATTGATAGCGTTCGGATAAAGCCACAAAACATAATCGCGCTCGGCAGCACACTTCCAAATCGGATATGCCGAGAACTCGCGGACATCCATCTTCGCAAAAATATCACGCGGTCCCCCAAATGTAGAAAATCGGAACCCGATAATTCCAGTGTTATCTGTGAGTTCCGCCATGTGGTCAGCAGGGTTCGGATGCCCCTCTGGAACCAATCCAATCCCTAAAAACCGGTTTGGATACTCTCTGAGGCATTGCAGTAAGTAACGATGGTTTGCTATGCTCGCGCCTGCCATCTGGACAAGAACTGCCTGATCAATTTGATGTTTTTCCATCTCGCCTAACAGTTTTTCGACAGGTTCTTCTCGGTCTGCGGGCCAAACGTCTGATATCTCCCTCGGAAACTCAGCGGAGGCTTTCGTGAATACGTGCAGATGCGCGTCAATTCGTGGCATTATGATATCCCTCTTGTGATTAACCGTCTAAGCTAAACAATTTACGACGTTCTGGTGTCTGGCAATAGTCTGAAATGGAAGCAAACTGCCCCGGTCCAATGCGTCCGGGTGTTCGTTTCTCATAGATCAGGATAATCGATTTACGCGGTGTATCGGAGTGATTGTCCATCGAAACGTGCCATCCGCAGGAATTGAACATAATCGCTGTGCCTGCTTTACCGGGGAAAGTTTTATGCCCTGGCATACTCTCTTGCCGCATCGGACGCGTATACGGACCCGCATCCGGTTTATGGCTGCCCGGTACAAAGCCGAATTCCCCAGACCCCGGTTCGACATCGTTAACGTAGATTTGCACCTTGATATGGAGCGGATTGCTCTGTCCAACATCAGGGTGCCATCCGGTATAACTCACGGGCCACGGTGCCACCGTCCGAACCTGTGGTCCTAATAAAATCAGGTCATGATCAGTGAACGCCATCAATGCGCCATAGTAACTCGGATAATCGATAATATCAATGAAAATCGGATCTTTCTCAAGCGGGTTTGGGATGTCATAGAAAGTGGCGACGGATTCCCCTGCTTCGACTCTATCCAGCCATTCCGCTTTGCATGCGTCTGCCCAATAGTCGAAAGCGGTTTGGAGTCGTTTGAGATCCTCCCCTTGAATTGCGTTTTCAAAGACGAGATACCCTTTTTCTTCCCATTGTGCTTTTTGTTCCGGTGTCGGTAGAATCATGATTTTCCTCTTGGTTGGAAAAACTGTCGTTATAGACTTGCGCTGCGTTAAAAAACTTTGCCCCTACCGGCGATTTGCCAGACGGCTTCAACTTGATCGCCGCGTATACCTACAAGTTTGTCGTGAAGATTGCTCGTCATCCCTTGATGTAGCGGGATAACCGAGAGCTGCTCACCGACCTTAAATCGGTGTGAACACTCGCTGACATCGACATGCCCGTGTTCGACCGACATGCCGTAGATCTTCGCGTCTGGATGTTCTATGATATGTCCATACGGCGTTGGTGGGTAACTGGCGAAAGTCTTCATCCCACCATCAATAATAATCCGATCAGGTGTTGGCGTACTGACAACGGTTACGATAACGCGTAGGACACACCTTTCAGGGGTCAGCATCTCTGAATTACCGATGCGGGTCATGCCTTCATAGACGTAAGATCCGCTACGGGTCTCTGTACAGCCGATCTCTTTTGATGCCGCTTCCGAACCGGTGCCGCCACCACTGATGATGTTCACAGGAATCCCGTCGCTTGAGAGTAGATCAAGCGTTTCGTCAATAAACGGCTTCGCACGCACGTTGCTCGGATACGTCATGATACCTTGGAAATCAATGCCTTGCATTTTCATAATCTGTTGTGCGAGGCGTTGTGCCGCTTGCGGTGATTGCACACCGCAGCGTCCACTTCCGGTATCGAGTTCCACAATAACAGGCACAACACAACTGTCAGCGATCGCTTGTTGAGAGATACCGATTGCGGTCTCCTCTGAATCGAATGCGACGGTAATTCGCGCGCGTTGGACGAGTGCAGTCAACCGTTTCAACTTCGGTTTCCCGACGATGTTATACGGGATAAGGATGTTGTCAACGCCGACATCCACCATCACCTCTGCTTCACCTAATTTCTGACAGGTGATACCTTCGGAACCAGCAGCGATTTGCAGTTTAGCAATTTCTGGTACCTTATGCGTTTTGGTATGGACACGGAGCGGAATGCCGAGTTGCTGACAGTGCTGTGCCATTCCATCTATGTTTCGTTCAAGTACATCCAGATCCGCCGCGAGCGTTGGTGTGTCTAAGGCAGCAGTGTTCATAGTTTCCTCGCAATGCGTTTACAAGCGATACGCTAAGTCAAATAGATTGCCTTTAATTTACCCGTTGAGCATTTTTCTGTCAAGTAACTCCGGCCATAGCCCGGTCATTCAATTGTAGGTTTTTGATGTTGTCCTTTTCGCAGGTGTTAATACTTAATATATGTTATGTTTTAAGAAAAACCGCAGAAATTTTCGCAGCATTTCGCAGCGAATCCTGGAAAAAAGATGTCCAATCCAACAATTTATTAAAATTGAATGCCCCTGTGCCACAGCAGTTTTTCCTTGACCTTTTCTCGTAACCAGATATAATAGAAATGCTTAGGAGCACATTTACTGTTAAGCGATTGTTCGGAATTTCCGCAAAGGAGCACGTAATCATTGAAACGATTGATTGTTGGGATAACAGGGGCGAGTGCTGGGATCTACGGTATCCGCCTGCTTGAGGTACTCACGGAACATGAGGATATAGAGGTACATTTGACGATTTCTGCATCGGGTGCGCGTGCACTGTCGGAAGAACTTCAGATTGAAGTAGACCTTGATAATTTCGAGTTGGCATCGCTAATCGGAGTCTCCTCACCGCGAGTTATTTACCATCATGAATCGGACATCGCCGCACCGATTGCCAGCGGTTCTTTCCGTACAGAGGGGATGATTGTGGTGCCGTGCAGCATGGGAAGCCTCGCTTCTATTGCCGGCGGTATCTCACGTAACCTTATCCAACGCGCGGCGGATGTCTGTATCAAGGAGCGACGTAAACTTGTGCTTGTGCCGCGCGAGACCCCGTTAAGTTCAATTCATTTAGAAAATATGCTTAAGTTGTCGCGTATGGGGGTCTGCGTGTTACCTGCGATGCCGGGATTCTATCACTTTCCAAAAGATGTAGATGACCTGCTCAACTTTGTTGTAACCAAAATCCTTGATCAGTTTGGGATAGATACAAAACTGATCCAGCGATGGAAGGAATAGTTTTTTAATTTACCTTTACTCGGGTGTGATGTCTTTGCCAGAACCATCAGAGTAGTGCTGGAATAAGCGTGAGTGCACCCATCCCCCACAAAATAACCTGCAGTTGAAACCGATCCATTAGCGCGCCAGTGATGAGTGAACTGGCACCCCCCATGAGTGTAAAAAGCGCGAACTCAGTGCCGAAGATACGTCCGCGAATCTCATTCGGGGCGCGCTGCAGCAGCAATTGCGTTGAAAACACCCATGTAATTCCGCCGCCAACGCTTCGGACAAGCCCACCAAAGATCACAGTTCCGAAAGTGGAGACAGGTGCCATGATCGCTAATCCAATCGCTGCAATTACATAACCGAAACTAATACTTACGGATTGTAAACAGAATACCTAACGCAAGTCCCGAACCCGTCAACTCAGTAATTAATATTGCTGAAGCGATAAGGTTAAACCAATCCCCAAGTAGGCTAACAACCTGTCCACCCCAAAGCCAACGGAAGTTGGGGTTCTGTCGGAGGAGTTCAAAATAGCTGACCGATTTTCCAGTATAATCGGTCGGTTCATTGATTTCTCGCTGTTGATCTACCGCAGACTTAATTGGCGTGCGTTCCTGCTTAGACAATTACAGACCCCATCTCTCATTGATCGGTTTCTGGTAGACTTCAATGTCTCCTGCCACTACCGCCTCATAGTCTACTGCTTGGCCGCATGCATTAGATTCGTAAATTGCTTCACATATCGATTTTGCGCGAAGTCCTACTTCGGCATCGAGTTCAGGAGGACGGTTGTGCGCTATTGCGTCCACAAAATCGTAGCACTCCAGTACGACACCGTCAGTGAAATTGTGGGGGAAAAGTCTTGATTTTTCTTCATCGGAGAGGCTCGCCATGTAATCAGCGATAAGACTTTCCATGCTATGGCGGCTCCCATCTTTGAGGATGACTTCCGCACCATCAAAGGGACCGTGGAAAATATCGCCATCATCAAGCAGACAACCTTCGCTACCGTAGTAGACAACGTGATGCAAATCGTGTCCAATCGCTGCCCATGTACACGTCCAAAGTCCGATGACTCCACTTTTGAAGTTGATGGTCGCTATCCATGTGTCTTCTTGTTCGTTCTTGACAATTTTACCAGCCTTGGTGACGCGTAAATCCTCAAATTGGCAGACGCGCGCATAGACAGTACTCGGGTCACCAAAAAGATAGCGTATTGTATCACAGTAGTGTGCGCCAGAATCCATTACCATGCCACCACCGCCGAGTGTCAGATCAAGTCGCCAGTGCCAGTTGCTTTGTGGGTCCGGTACCCGATAACTGGCGTGCTGTGCGGAAAATGTCCTTAAATCACCGAGCAGCTGTTTCTCATTCATCAACCATTCTGCGGTGCGCCGACTCGGCATCCGTCGGATATTTTCAGCAGTTGCAGCGATTTTATTATTCGCTTTTGCGGCGTTAATAATCGCATGGCTCGCTTTGACGGTAACGCCCATCGGTTTCTCTACCATGACGTTGACACCGTTATTGAGACATTTTATCGCGTTGATGTGGTGATGCGCATGCGAAGTGCAAATGTCTGCCCCGTCCAAGTCTGCGGTTGCAAGCATAGTATCGGTGTCATCAAATACTGCAGGTTTTTTGCCTGTTACCTCTTTAACTCGCTCGGCGAATTGATTTGCCCGATCCTTGACTTCGTCGCACATCGCGACAAGTTCCACTTTCCCTGGCTCTGTTTGATGTATTGTAAGATAAGCGTTGAGATGTCCATTCGCCATCCCACCGCATCCGATAATTGCAACTTGAACTGCCATGATTTTCCCCTTCTTGGTAAGCGTTTGAATCTGTCGCGTTACAATATCATATATCTGTTTTTTTAGCAAATTAAAGCACTTTTTTTGGATATCAGTTGTATGCTAACACAAGAGGTTTATCTGATCTGCTATACACCACTAAAGGTCGGAAAGGGCATTGCAGCATTTCTGATTTAACTTGACAAAATGGTTTCTATTGTATAATATATACCCGTTGTTTACTCTGGAGTATTTTGTTTCTTGGATTACGTTGTCAATATAACTTATTCGATGGTGCTGAGTTGAAAATTCCATTATTAAACCTATTTAAAAAATATACGCAAAAGGTGGGGCAGCCCCCCGGAACCCTTGTTTATTTCGGTGAAGAGCCAACAGAACCTGTTCGGATTACTATCATTGATTACGATGAAACACGCCTTCAGGAAGAGGAAGCTCAAACAGTTGCGGTATGCGTGCCTTTCATAGACCCTGAAACCGTAACATGGATCCAGATCGAGGGAATTCATGAGATACCTATCATTGAGGAGATTGGGGAATGCTTTGGTGTCGATCCGCTCTTACTTGAGGATATGCTAAGTCCAACCCAACTTCCTAAGATAGAGGTCTATGAAGACTATGTTTTTATCATTCTCAAAAGCCTCGATTATAACGCTGCAGCCGCAACGGTCTCCAGAGAACAAATCAGTTTTGTGATTGGTCCCAATTTTGTGCTATCTCTCCAAGAAAACCATAGCGAAATTTTCACAACTATCCAAAATAGACTCCGAAATGCACAGGGCAGGATTCGGCGGATGCAATCGGGTTACCTCGCTTATGCATTGATAGATATTATTGTTGACCACTATTTCATAGTCCTTGATGAAATCAATGAACGGATTCAAGCATTGGAAGAAGAAATCATGATGGACCCTTCACCAGAAGTTCTCACAAAAGTCAATGTTTTAAGAGCGGAGCAGCTGCTGCTCCGTAGACCGATTCTCCCGTTACGGGACGTTCTCATTGAAATTTTGGAGGATGAAATACCATTACTTGGCGAAAATACACATCGATACTTCCGCGATGTTTACGATCATCTCATTCAGGTGATTCAGATGTTAGAGATGATCCGCTCCGCTGTTTCAGGGCTATTTGATGTCTATACCTCGGCAGTTAGCCATAGGATGAATGAAGTCATGAAGGTATTGACTATCGTTGCTACGTTCTTTATTCCTTTAACGTTCATCGCCGGTATTTATGGCATGAATTTCAAGTTCATGCCTGAACTCGAAACAAAATGGGGGTACCCGATTGTTCTATTAGTCATGTTAAGCATGAGCATCGGGATGTTTATCTTTTTCAAGCTTAAAAAATGGCTCTGAATTTTTAAAGAGCATATTACAGATCGACAAAATCTATATGAAAAAATGAATTTTTCTCGTATGGATTTGAGTAAATAAATCACA
>VXZK01000022.1 GCA_009845545.1 Candidatus Poribacteria bacterium | reverse complement strand
TTGCCACATTACACAACTTAAGTCAACTATTTTCATAGTTTTGCGTAAGTCCTAATTACTTTGATACACTCTACCGGCGAGGTTAGAAATGCAGGTCGCATTTGGGGTTTTTGCTAGGGTGTTCTTCAAGGAAACCCCAAAACCTCGCCTACAGTTTTCAAATCTATCGTAAGTGCTTAGGAAATAAAAAAGGAGCGAACACAATGTTAACGATAGTTTCTCTTCAACACGCAGAGGGTCGCACGATCCCCTTAAAAATTGATCGCTACCACACCAGGATCAACATTAAAAACCAACTGGCAACAACGAAGGTAGACCAGACTTTCGTCAATCCGAACAGCTTTGAAGTCAACGGCATGTATATTTTTCCCGTGCCAGATGATGCAGTTGTTTCAAACCTTGCACTGTCCATTAATGGCAAGTCGGTAAGCGGAGAGCTTCTCTCTCAGGAACAGTCGCACCGTATTTACAGGGACAGTGCCCGCTACGGTGGGAATAAGGCGATTCTGGAGCATCTGGGGACGCGAGCGTTTGTCGTAGAAGTCCCGGGAATTCCAGCGTCCGGTGAACGACGTATCCAATTTGCGTATTCTCAGGTTATTTCCGCAGATAGCGATCTCACGAAGTACACCTACCCATTATCGCTGGCGAAATCTGCATCTGGCCTGATCGGAAACCTCCACATTGAAATGGAAATTGAAAGCGAACACGAACTTAGGGCAATCCATTCACCATCATACGAGGTTACTATTGACCGTAAGGACGATCACCATGTGTGTGTCAGTTATGAAGGCACTGATGTGGACCCGGACGACGATTTTCTCTGCTATTATTCGGTTTCGGACGACAATTTCGGCATCACCTTGCTCACGCACCGCGCCGATGAGAAGGAAGATGGATACTTCATGTTGCTCATTTCGCCTAAATATGAGGTGAAACAGACAGAGATTATTGAGAAGGACTTCGTTTTCGTCTTGGATCGATCGGGTAGTATGAGTGGTCGAAAGGTTGAACAAGCTAAGGAAGCACTCCGCTATTGTGTTCAGAACTTGAACGACGGTGACCGGTTCAATCTGATTCTGTTCAACGAAGACATCACCTCCCTTGCGGATAGGTTGAACAGAGGCGAAGAGTGGTTCGGTGGCGAACGCTGGTCCGACTCTAAAGTTTTGTCCGACAAACTCATTAATGTGAAAGACGGACGTGAAAAAGCCTTCGCCTTCATTGACGGTGTTGAAGGACGCGGTATGACGAACATTAATGATGCCCTGCTCACTGCATTAGCCGAAAAACCGGATCCTAAACGTCCGAGGATTATCGTTTTCCTTACCGATGGATGCCCGACTGTAGGCGTAACCAATCCAGCCAGAATTCTTGAAAATGTGGCGAAAGTGAACAAGAATCTCTCCCGTATTTTCGTATTCGGTGTAGGGTACGACATAAACGACCACTTACTTGATAAAATGGCAGCCGATAACGGTGGGACGCGGAACTATGTAACACCGGACGAAAATATTGAAGATGCCGTGTCCTCCCTCTTCAGAAAAATGAATGAGCCGGTATTGGTAGATGTCCGGGTCAATTTCGGGCAGATTATTACGAAAGAATTGACCCCGAAAAATCTGCCAGACCTGTTCCGTGAGGAGCAATTGACAATCCTTGGGCGTTATGAAGGGCACGGTGACACCGTCCTGAAACTGCGCGGAATCATCGGCAGCGAACAACATGAATTTTCCAAAAACGTGCTTTTCTCTGAACTTGAGATGGACAATGATTTCTTACCGCATCTCTGGGCACAAGGCAAAATCGCAGAACTGGTAGACCAAGCTGCACTGGGTGATGGAAGTGCCGAACTTTATAAAGAGATTAAACGCCTCAGCGAGAAGTACGGCATACCTACACCTTACACATCATTTGTGGATGCAGACGATGGTTCGCTACGAAAAGTATATGATGATTCACGGATTTCAGATGCTTACACAGAAGCGATCCCTATCCACGAGAGGATTAAAATCAATACTCAAATAGAAAAAGGGAAAATGGCTCGGTTCAGGGAGCAGCATGCTGATACGAAATATATTGGAGGTAAGGCCTTTCATCGCCACGGCAAAATATGGGTAGATAGCGAATATGACGGGAAATCGGATCGGAAACAGGTTGAGTTTGGTAGTGATGAGCACTTCACATTGATAAATCAATATCCAGATTTGGCAAAATACGATAAATTCCCCTTCGTAATTATCTGCTACAAAGGCGTGACCTATGAGATTACACCACCAACGGTGTAACTTTTAGATTCCCGAAACCGGCATTCGTGTCGAGCAGTTGTTATGGGCAGGCATCCGTGCCTGCCCTTCTCTTTTTTGATTCAGAAAATCTGCGATATAGGTGCGGCATCTTCGTGCTGTCCTGCAGCTTCAATTCGCACGGCGCAGAATTTTAACTCCGGTTGCTTGGATACCGGATCAAAGGCTGGATTCGTCACATAGTTCGCATTGGTTTCGGCGTGGAAAAGATCGCCCCAATGAAACGGCGTGAAGAGCAAGCCTCGACGAATCGCTTCTGTGACACGTGCCTTTGCATAACACCTCCCACGTCTGCCCACAAGATAGACCCACTCACCGTCTTCAATATTGTTCTCTACAGCATCATCCGGATGGATTTCCACAAAGGGTTCTGGGTCCTTACGGACAAGTTGCGGCACCTTGCCCGTCCGAGTGCGGGTATGCCACTGGCTCTCAATCCGTCCGGTTGTCAAACCGAGCGGGAACTCTTCGTTTACGTCCTCATCGGGTGGCTGATAGACCGGCGTTTTGAATTGTGCCTTGCCTGAATCGGTAAAAAACTTCGTGCGGACGTATCGGCGCGCCGTACCCGGATGCCGTGGATGCGGACAGGGCCAGCGCAATGATGTCTTCGCGAGCCGTTCATTCGTCATTCCCATCTGATCACACGGTGTGCCTGCAGTCAGCATCCGATATTCGTCCCATATCTCTTCAGCGGTATAGAAATCGAAATTCCGCTTGTATCCCATTGCTCTCGCGACCTGCGTGAATATCCACCAATCCGGCTTCGCTTCACCGGGTGGGGTCAGGAACTGATCGCTTCGGACGACGAGCCGTTCGCTGTTTGTCATTGTCCCTCGCTTTTCGCCCCACTGCGCGGCGGGGAGCAGCACGTCCGCATACTCGGCAGTCTCTGTTGGGTAATAGCAATCCTGCGCGATGACCAGATCTGCACGACGCAACCCTTCTTGCGAAACCTTTGTATCGGGCATGCTGACTGCCGGATTCGTGCAGGCGATCCAGAGTGCACGAACCTTACCCTCAGCCGCCGCCTCAAACATTGGCACTGCTGTCAACCCCGGATTCGGGTCAATGCTACCCGGCGGTACCCGCCACGCGCCTTCCAGATAGGCACGGTGCATATCATTGGTGACGACACGATAGCCGGGCAGCTGGTGCGACAGATAACCGACCTCTCTGCCACCCATCGCATTCGGTTGTCCCGTCAACGAAAACGGACCCGCGCCCCTTTTGCCGACTTCACCTAACTGTAGATGTAAGTTGATAAGAGCAACATTCTTGTCAACGCCGCTTGTGCTCTGATTGGTGCCTTGGCAGTAAAAACTGAGCAACCGACTCGGTTTAGCGAGGTATTCAACGATCTCGTCAATACGTGCGGGGTGAATATCACAGGCAGTGAATAGCGCGTCTTCGTCTAAACTGTCCAAATGGTTCTCATACGCACTGAAGTTCTCTGTGCTCCTACGGACGAAGCGTCTATTGACCCGTCCCATTGCAAGGAGACGTTTGGCGATGAGTTGAAGGAAGGCGACATCGCTCCCCGGTGCAAGCGGCACATGGATATCCGAGAAATCGGCTGTCTTTGTGCGGCGCGGGTCTACGGCGATAATCCGTGTATTTGGCTCAACTGCCCGCCGTTTCCGAATCATTTGGAAAAGCACGGGGTGGTTCACCGCCATATTCGCCCCGATAATTAGAAAGACATCGGCGTGCTGGATATCGTCATAACAGGTAGGGGGTCCGTCTGAACCGAACGCCTGCATATAACCGACCACCGCGGACGACATACAGAGCCGACTATTTGTGTCTACGTTATTCGTGCGGAGAAACCCTTTGAACAATTTGTTGAACACGTAGGAAGTCTCTGTATCCAACTGTCCGGAGCCGTAGAGCGCAATAGAATCCTTGCCGTGCTCTAATCGGATTTCGTGAAGCCGATTTGCCGTGAAAGCGATAGCCTCGTCCCACGAAACCTGGCGCGGGGGTTCACCACGGCGATCCCGAATCATGGGATACGCGAGTCTACCGTCATGGTTTTGAAAGACCTGTTTCAGATGTGCGCCTTTCGGACAGAGCATTCCATAATTAGGGGCGACATCATCGTCTGCTGAGATTCTCGTAATTTTATTATCTTGGACGGTTGCTTGGATGACGCAACCGACCCCACAATAGGGGCATACCGCTTTTCCTGTCGAATTTTCCATATTTTTTAACTATTAAGTTTTTCTCCGATTTTTTCCGTTTTGACCAACAACTCGTGCCTTTCTCTATAATATTAGGAGTCGAGTTGTTGATCAAAAAATCGGGTTTTTGGTTAGTTTGAAGAATATTGGTCATGAAACATTTATGGTAAATTATCAAAATATATAGACATCTTATAGGGGTTTTGGCTTGGATATTTCTTCCCTTTGTGGAGGCATCTGCAAACTTGCGTAATAGAAGTATAAGATTAAGATAAAACCCCTTCGGTTTTCAAACGCTGTCTCTCTGCGAGTGCTGCATCAAACGCCTTCTTCTCTGCGGCTTGGACTGCGGGTGAGAATCTCACTAACACTGTCCCAAACGAAGCGACTGCAACCATTACACCGAGATATAGCAAGCCTTGCTGCATCGTGATACTCTCAGAACGGAACAGGAACCCCGCTGCAACGGCACCCGCGTTTCCACCTGCGCCGACGATACCGGCAACGGCTCCTAACGCCTTTCTATTGATAAACGGAACGATTCCAAACGTCGCGCCCTCGGACATCTGCACGAAGAGACTAAAGACAATCATCGTTCCAACAGCAAGCACGAGCACTGCCATTTGCGAAAACACCATTAACAGAACTCCCTCACCTAACAGCACAACGAAGAGGAACATGACGAGCCCGCGGAGTCCCATCTTTTTCGCAAAGAAATCGGAGAAAAACCCACCGAGGCTTCGTGCAAAAATGTTCATTAAACCGAACAAGCCAGCGATAAGTCCGGCTGTCTTGACATCTAACTGGAACTGATCGTGATAGTAGAGCGCGGCGACGTTGTTAATAGTTAACTCCACACCGAAACAGGCGGCATAAATAAAGAAAAGTGCCCAGACGCGGTAGTCTTTAATCGCCAGCATCAAAGATTCCATGCCTTTACCTTCTGAAGGCTCAAGTTCACCGCGTTCACGGAGTTCTTTATAGTTTCCATCGGGGGCATCTTGGGTCAAGAAGTAATAAGCGAATCCCGTGATAAACAGCGCGATACCGGGAACAATCATCGCCAGCCGCCAGCCGAGGAATTCGTTCACACCCAGACTGAGAATAGCCGTAAAAATGAGGGGCATGACCATCTGCGTAACACCGCCGCCGAGGTTCCCCCATCCTGCTGTCGTCGCATTCGCTGTGCCGATAACATTCGGCGCGAACATCACCGACGTGTGATACTGCGTGATGACGAACGATGCGCCGATGGCACCGATTGCTAACCGAAAGAGTAGAAACGATTCGTAATTCTGAGCGAGTCCGATACCCATGACAGGCAGCGAACCGAGGATCAGGAGCCATGTATACGCCTTTCGGGAACCGATCTTATCGCAGAGCGGTCCGATCAAGACACGCACCAGCACTGTAATCGCAACGGAGGCGATAATCGTATTACCGATCTGTGTTTTTGTTAACATCAGGTCTTCGCGCACAATCGCCATAAGTGGGGCAATGCCAAACCAACCGAAAAATGCGAGGAAGAAGGCGAACCATGTGGTATGGAAGGTACGCATCTGGACCGTTTTTAAGC